>JAGPDB010000029.1 GCA_018057765.1 Acidimicrobiia bacterium | reverse complement strand
TCGCTACTCGATCCACATGCTGTAGAGAGCGCTGCAATACTCACAAGGCTTAATGCGATAATCGCCATTTTTGTAATTTTTGTAATTCTAATTTTTTTCATCTTCTACTCCTTTTGTAGTTGATACTATGTTAACAGATATAATTTCTTAATTATTGATTATATAGAAGAAATAAAAGATATCTCGATGGGTGATCTTAAGATCAAAATTACAGATATAATATATGAAATAAATAAAGAATACTCACTAAATATTATGCATAAATTTATATTATTTAGTTAGTGAAAAAAATTCTGCTCTTGATCTATCACTCTCGCGTATCAATCCTTTTAATGAAGAAGTTACAGTGACAGCTCCTATGGATTTAACACCACGCAAAGACATACAAGTATGTTCAGCAACTAGCACCACACCTACCCCCTTTGGGTTTAATTCGCTTTGAATGAAATCGGCAATCTGTGCAGTTAATCGTTCTTGGACTTGTAAACCGCGCGAAAACTTTTCGACAATACGAGCTAACTTAGATATGCCTACGATCTTGTCGTCGGGTATGTAACCAACATGCGCGCTTCCAATAAATGGAAGTAGATGATGTTCACATATAGAATGGAAAGGAATGTCTTTTACTAATACCAACTCATCGTAAAAATTGTCGTTAGGGAATGTGGTCATTTCAAATTCAACAGGTGTTATCATTTCAGCATATGAATTCGCCATTCTTGCTGGCGTTAATTTTAAAGATGGATCACTAAGATCTACACCTAAAGCTTTCAACATCTCACCTGCTGCAATCGTCGCAGAATCAACATCAATATTGCCCTGCACAATTTTATTTAAATTTGTTTTTTTTTCAGTTTTCATTTAAAAGTCCTTCTCATGATATAAAATTTTTTGAATCATATAACACTGTATGTTTCAAAGTTATGTTTTATATTTTCAACTAATACATTAACAATGAAACACTTCTAAGCCCTGAACCATCACTAAGCATTCTTAGTCTAGCTACTTGATCATGTAAGTCTTTTAATCTTTCAGAAGAGATCTTTCTTCCAAATTGCGCTGCTTCAAAAATACCTTTTAAAAAGTACCGTTCACTTAATGCTGCTGTTGAATCAAAAGTTTCGTCTGATGGGTTATGGGTCAACGGAAGCGCCAAACCTGAATCAGTAACTTGTAGAAAAGGCTGATCTGTAACACCTTGTGATAATGCAAAATCTCTTAATACTTGTATATTATATCTTGTTTTTGTATGTTCGAACAAAAGTGTATATCTAACTCCATCAAAACGATAGGGAGCAAAATGTTTAGCTGCCCTAGGGTCATATAATGCTAAGGAACCTTCATCGCCTACATTATAAATTGATATAGGAATACCATTGTTTAAAAATTGTGTATCACCACTAGTACTTATAGAACCGCGTAGTGGATCAAACTCAGGAGTTATGTTTATTATGCTATCCAAATGAGGATAGCGATTAGATCGACTTGCTTGTACAGTAGCATCAACAATTCTTTCCGTAATGAAATTAGCGCGAATAGTAGGAAGAGACCCTAAAGGAATATTCGATCGCAGTTTAGGGAATTCCATTTCAAACATAAAGTCCGCGAGTTCTCTACAACGATAGTTATCTAACAATTCGTGTAATTCTTGAGCAAAAATGTCTGCAAGGTCTCCTTGTGGTCCATATCTTTCTGGCCAGCGCATAGACATACATCCACCGCCCCAATACAGCAATTGTTTACGTGACTCATATTGGATACCGTTTTCAACTTCTGAATCCTCTGAGAGAGTTGGCCAAAGATCTAAATAAGGATCAATAGAGAAATCTTCAAAGCGAGATATTGATTGAGAAGGTATATTTCCTAACATGTTAAAGACCATCTAATTTCATGTAATTTAAATATGTCACATAACCATAAAGATTACAATTATTAGACTCTTTTATACTTTTGAACCAATAGTGCTTATTATGCATGATAGTACCATTTTAGTATTAGCTTGATTATTTTGCAATACTTTGCATTAATGCACTATTAACATAATTAAAAATAGCAATAATACACTACTGTATATGTTTAAAATCAAGTTTATATAGCGATATTTGTAGTTATTTAATCCATACGCTTTTGATATTTGTGAACTCGCGGATTCCTTCTTCAGAAAGTTCTCTACCAATACCAGATCTTTTAATTCCGCCAAAAGGCATGCGTGGGTCACTTTTAACCAAGCCATTTATAAACACACAGCCAGCTTCGATACGTGGAACTAAAGTTTTAGCTCGTTTTATATCTTTAGTGTATATGCTTGCTCCTAAACCAAAGCGAGTATCGTTAGCAACGCTTATTGCCTCGTCATCATCCTTGACCCTTATGATACTAACTACCGGACCAAAAAGTTCTTCACTATAACTTGGTACATTTTCTGTAACATCAATCAGTATTGTAGGTTCCATAAAATAACCTTCGCGATCGATCCGTTTACCACCAGTCAGTATTTTTGCTCCAGCATCGACGCTTCTTTTAATTTGATCAAGTAGCTCGTTAAGTGCGTCTTCAGAGACGATTGGGCCAATCATAGTTTTTGGATCCATTGGGTCACCAACAATATAGCTCTCAAAAACTGATTTTATTTGTTTTAGAAATTCATCATAGATAGCATCTAGAACAATAAAACGTTTAGATCCTATACATGACTGGCCATTGTTTTGTAGACGAGACTTTGCAATAGTTTCACAAGTAGATTCAAGATCGCAATCTTCTAAAATGATTGAAGGATCAGATCCTCCAAGTTCTAATACTACTGGTTTTATTTCCTTGCCAGCTTGGGCGCCAACAATACTCCCGGCCTTTTCGCTACCTGTAAGCGACACACCTTTTATATAATCATTTTCTATTATAGTTTTAACCATAGAGGTTTCAATCAGTAGAGTTTGAAATACGCCCTCTGGCATACCTGCATCGAGCATAATTTTTTCCATTAATAAGGCTGCTTGTGGAACATTCGAGGCATGCTTTAATAAAACAGTATTACCTGCCATAAGTATTGGTGCAGCCATTCGTAGTGCTTGCCAAAAAGCAAAGTTCCATGGCATGATCGTTAAAATTACACCTAGTGGTTCGTAAGTAACAAAACTTTCGCTGCCATCTGTATTTATTTTTCTGTCACATAGATATGATGCGCTATGTTCGCCATAGTGTTCAAAATTTAATGCCGATTTTTCAACTTCTGCTTTTGCTTGTTCGAAAGTCTTTCCCATTTCTGTAGTTAAAAGTTCAGCATATTCATCTACATTTTCATGTAATTTTTTTGCAATAGAAAACATATGCTTTGCACGTTCATCAAGACTAATTGTTCCCCACTCTTTAAATGCATCATTGGAAATTTCTAGTCTTTTATTTAATTCTGATTCACTAAATGGTTCAAATTCCTTGAGCATTTCTCCTGTCGTTGGGTTAATTGAACGTATTGCCATATTCGACTCCTTATTTATTAGATATTTTTAAAGATTCTGAACTATTACTATAATCAAATTTCACAACAATAACATTCACTCCTGATGATTGTCCTAACACTTCTAAAGCTTCTACAAACTCTTTAGGTTTACTCACACAAATCGCATTCGCTCCATAACTTTTAGCGTAGTCCACAAAGTTTGGATTATTAAATGTTAATCCAAAATCAGCTAATCCTTCATTGTGCTGTTTCCATCGAATCATCTGGTAAGAATTATCTTCTAAAATAATTACCGTTAGGTTTTGCTCTAATGCTAAAGCTGTTGCTAATGCCTGTGAGTTCATCATAAAACCACCATCACCAACAACAGCGACAACTTGGCGATTAGGATGTACTAGTTTGGCTGCGATAGCAGAAGGTAATCCGGCACCCATAGTTGCTAGGGCATTATCTAGTAGAAGAGTATTTTCTTGTTTTGCGCAATAATGTCGCGCAAACCATATTTTATACATACCATTATCTAAGGTAACAATGCCATCGTCTGCGATCTTATTTCTCAATTCACTTACTAATACCTGTGGTGTTATTGTTGTCGCACCTTTTAACGCTATAGCAAATGATTCATCTAGCTTTCGTTTAGATTCAAGATGGTATCTGGTATCCCAATCTAACTTGTCTTTAACTAGGTCTAATTTTGCATTTAATTGACTTATCGCATTTGCTATATCACCAACAACTTCATATTGCGGATAATAAATTTCGTTGATGATCGCTGGTGCAAAATTTATGTGTACAACTGTTCGAGCGCCCTGCATTATAAATGGTGGTTTTTCAACTATGTCATGACCAACATTTATAATTAAATCAGATTTACTGATGCTTTGGTGTACATAATCGCCTTGACTTAGAGCAGCAGTGCCTGCGAATTCAGTAAAACTTTCACAAATAACACCTTTACCCATTTGAGTATTAACAAAAGGTATATTAAATTTAGTTATCAAATCTGTGAGCATATTTGATGTCCGTTTTCGATTAGCCCCTGCTCCAACAACTACTAGTGGTCGTTTTGCTTTTACTAGTAATTCTACAATTTTATTAATAGACGTTTCTGCTGCGATTGGCCGACGCACTTCGCTTATAGGAATCGGTTTATAGTCAATATTTTCCGCTGCAATATCTTCAGGTATTTCAAGTAGTACTGCACCTGGTCGTTCCTCGGTACAGAGCCGGATAGCTTCTCTTACATATGAAAAAGCAAAGGAGCCTTCAACTAACTGTTTTGAAAATTTCGTTATTGGTTTCATCATATCTACTACGTCGATAATTTGAAATGCACCTTGTTTACTTTCCCTAATTGGCTTTTGACCAGTGAGCATTAGTAATGGCATGCCCCCTAATTGTGCGTATGCAGCAGCAGTCACTAGATTTGTTGCACCAGGACCTAGCGTAGATAAAGCAACTCCAGGTATACCAGTTAGCCTCCCAATAGTAGCGGCCATAAAACCAGCTTCTTGTTCATGTCGCGTAAGTATGAACTTTATTATTTTAGATTTTCTTATCGCCTCAAGTACATCTAAATTTTCTTCACCAGGTACACCAAATATATATTTTATACCAGAATTTTCAAGACCTTCAATAATTGCATCAGCTGTTTTAATTTTATTCATCATTTAAGAACTCTCTGTTCGTATACTGAGCAAACTACTATATTGTTGATACCCATAGCAAAGTCTATTGATAAGGCTATTAGGCATGAGGAGATGGTATGAAATCTTATGACATAATTGTACTTGGGTCTGGCGGTGCTGGATTCCAAGTTGCTATAGCAGCAAAAAAAGTAGGAAAAAATGTTGCTGTTATTAATGAAGGACCATTCGGCGGCACTTGCTCTGTTCGTGGTTGTATACCAAAAAAAGTTTTGGCTGGTGTAGCAGAAATCGCAGACATTAATAGACGATTAGCTGAACTAAATATTTTAGATCAGTCTATTATGAACTGGTTGCAATTAATTGACTTTAAACGCAGCTTTACTGAAAGCGTTCCCAAACGTACAGAAAATGCATTAATTAAAGCTGGCATTGATATTTACACTGCTAGTCCTCGATTCATAAGCGATTTGACACTTGAAGTAAATGATCAAACACTTAGAGCTGATAAAATCCACATTGCAGTCGGTGCTAAGCCAGCTAAACTGTCAATTGAAGGCTTTGACCATATGATTACTAGTGACGATTTTTTAGAACTAGATGAACTACCAAAGCGTATTATTTTTGTTGGCGGTGGCTATATATCATTTGAGCTTGCACACATTGCTTCACGTTTTGGGGCCGATGTAACTATTTTACATTCTGATGATAAACCGCTATCAATGTTTGATTCAGATATGGTCAAAGAATTATTAAAAGCCTCAAAGGAAGTTGGCGTTAAGATTGTACTTAATAGCTCGGTATCGAAAATAACAAAATCTAATAAAGTTTTTTTAGTAAGAACAGAAGATGGACATGATTTTGAAACTGACAAGGTGATTCACGGAGCTGGTCGTCCACCAGCAATTTCAGATTTAAATCTCGAAGCAACAAATGTTGAATTCGACACACGTCGTGGTGTGAAAGTAAACAAATATTTACAAAGCGTTTCTAACCCAAACATATATGCCGCAGGTGATTGTGCTGATGCTGGACCTGCGTTATCACCTGTTGCTAGTATACAGGGATCGATAGTAGCCAAAAATATTCTTGGAGACAAAGTTATGCAACCAAGCTATTTGTCTACGCCAAGTGTATTATTTAGCACACCGACAGTTGCTAGCGTAGGTTACAATGAAGTAAGAGCTAAGCATGAAGGTCTCGAATTCGATGTTAGACATAATGATACATCTAAGTGGTTCGATGCTAAAAGGCTCAATCAAAAATACTCTAGAAGTAAAGTATTAGTAGAAAAGAAAACAAACAAAGTTCTTGGTGCTCACCTTATAGGCAACCATGTTGATGATATAATAAATATTTTTAGTCTTGCTATCGAACTCGGGCTGACAACAGAACAATTAAAAGCTCCAATAATGGCATTTCCGACTGTTAGCGATGACATGCGCTCTATGTTCTAACTAGATTGTTTTAATTAAATAACAAATAAAGGATAAAAACTTTTTGGTATTGTTAATTCTTATAATGAAAAAAAGTTATTGTTACACCCTACAAATATATGTTATAAAGAGAATGCTCAAATTATAATTAGTTATTTAGAAATTTTGAATTTAACTGGATACATACCTAATTGAACATTTTTCATATCTGATGATACTGTTGTGATTTCCATGAAACCTTCTTGACCGTCAGCATTTGAAGTATATGTTATTAGATCACAGTTATAAACGCCGTCACCATCTTTGTCTTCATCGAATGTCGAACCACCCATAACAATTACTGATCCCGAATCATCAACATAGAACAATTGATAAGAAAGAATATCGCCTTTAGATTTATCGTATTCAATAGTTACTTTTCGGCCATCACCAATTGTTATACCTTTGGCAGGTGGCTTAGTAATTGACTTATCTGATTTATAGTTATAGAAACCGTCAATATCATCAATCTTTGTTTTAGTAGAAGATTCTTTGTTATTTGTTGAAGATTCTTTCTTTGATTCTCCCCCACAACTACTAAATGTTACAGCCATAAGCAACAACGCAAGAACTACCATTGAGAATGTTAAAACTCTTTTATACATAAGACCACCTTTGTCAGAAAATTAATCGTAGCATAATTATATATATCATTAATAGCTATTGAGATAAAAAATGATGCTTAATGATGAATTCATGACGATTATACTTAAGAAGAATTTTCGATGAAGGAAACTGAATAGGTTTTCTAAACTCGTATTTTCTACTTTCTAATTTCTCTAATTTTATCAATCTCAAAATCATTAAAATTAAAACTCGAACTTGCCCACCATGTTTCAAGATCACGAATTAAACCAGTCGCTATTAGTACCCCTAGAATAATAAGTAATACACCAAGCGATTTCTTAAACCAACCATCACTTTTTGAGGCCCATGATATTTTTTTAATAACTCTTTGGCCACCAATCGCAATTGCTCCTAGAATAAGCGCTAAACCAAATACATATACAAAAAGGTTAAGAAGCCCAACAGTATAACTACTAGGAAATACTGTTGCTAAAATTATTCCATAGGTTGGTGAACAACTAGTAAAAATTGGACCAAGTGAAGCACCTAAAAGTATGTTTCTGATAACACCTGTTTTTTTTAAACTTGCATTTTGCAACTCGTGAGTTTTTTTGAGTAAGCCGATCTTCATTGAAATAAATGTCCAAATATTTGGAAAAACTAAAGCTGCACCAACAATTACGATTAGTACTCCAGATGTATTTTGCCAAATGCTTTCATTTACATCCAAGAATACTGTACTTACTTTTAACAATAGAGTGAAAGCAAAGATAGAAACCGCCATACTTGCAATAATTACAAATGGAGTTTTCCAGTTTTTTTCTGTCGAAGACCCAGCCAGCACAACGGGTAAAAGAGGCAACACACACGGCGACACAATAGTTAACAATCCAGCGATAAATGATAAGAATACATATTGCATTATATCCTCGATTGTAAAATTTTAAATCGACTATTGGCAATCAAATTATGCAATTGTATCCAAAATATCATTTAACGAAAAACTATCTGTCCACAATCCAATTTTTTTCCCTGAATTATCAACTTGAACCATGGTGTACTGTTGCCTTACACCATATTTTTTTTCTAGATCTTTTTCGCTGTCGTAATCAACTTTAAAGATTTTGACGTCACCCGGAATACTATCCAAGTTAGCTTTTATATCTTTATCGATTCCTTGACATGTTGAGCACCATGTTGCATGAAAAAACAAAACTACTTTATCGCTTGAAGCTGTTGCAGCTAAAGCTTGCGGAGTGTAATCATCATAAGTTCCAACACCACTTGCTTGATCGCTTTGATTTGGTGAACTTGTTTCGACGCTATTTGATTTTGTATTCGACGATGATTTCGATTTAGCTGTTTTGCTACATCCACTAAGTATGAGAATAGATAATATAACAGTTGCCGAAACTGCTAATATATATCCTATTTTTCGCTTATTCATAAATTCTCCAATTTATTTTATCTAATATCTATACGCAAGAATACACAAAATAGATGTGATTGATTCCGTTATATTATGTTAACTTAGTTTTGTATGGAATTATTCCACTTTTTGGATAGTAATCAGTGTTGCTGGTCTAATCGTTGAAGGCATCTTTTACATTTTGAATTTCGATACAAGATCCAAGATCCAAGATCCAATGAAATTGTTAAAACTACATTCGAAATGGCTAACAAAGCGATATTTAACATTGTATTCTTATCAGAGATAACAGAATTTTTCTACAATTCTTTGATGGAAATCTTGCCACCAGACCTACAAGAAAATCTTAAATCTTATAGTCAGGTAGTTATTGAATTATCCCCAGAAAACGATGGTGAACGAGCTTGGTTATGCGCCAAATGGGGTGTTGAATTGGCTGGCGATGAAGATGGAAATATCTTCGCAGAAATAGGTGATGAAATTCGTACTTCTTATGATGTTCTAAAAGCTGTTACCTTTGGCTTTAAATTCTGGTTGTCATCCTCTGAAGGTATAACTCCTGAATTTGCAGTACAAATAAGTTGGGTACAAGACAGCATAGCGATAGCCAAACAAGTAGGCGAAAAAAGAGGTTGGGAAGCTGTCAACTGGAAAGAACATCTTGAAGAAATGTGTTCTAAATAATTCTTTATACTTAAGTTTTCAAATTGGCTAGACGAGACAATATAAGCCTTGAAAGGATTTATGATGATAAAAAAAGTAAAATTTGCAACTGTACTAGTAACATTAGCCTTAGTTACTGGAGCATGTTCGGGTGGCAGTTCAGATTCTGAATCTAATAAAGAAAGATCAAGAGACAGACCAAGAGATGAATCTTCTTTTGTTGAAGAAACGAAACCAAAAAAACGAGAAGTCGAAAAAAGTGAACGTGCAGTATCGCAAACAATTAGCGATCCAGATCTTGGATATAGCATTACAGTAAACAAAATTACGCGAGGTGATAGTTTTGCTGAAGATACAAATGATTATCTAGAAGATGACTCAGTGCCAGTTATGGTTGAGATTACAGGTGTAAACAACAGTTCATACTATTCGAGCCTTACCCCACGAGATTTTAGGATCATTCTTTCAAATGGTGAATCCCTTAAAGAGCAATCGTACAATCTAAAACAAACCGCAGCTAAAAACGGCAGAGACTTACTTCCTAGCCTTGGCATTAGCCGAGGAGACACCGTAACTGGGTGGATAACTTTCCAAGTACCTAGTAACAAGATCGATTCTCTAAAGTTTGAGTATGTTCGTGAAGTTACAAAGCTTGCCAGTGGAGGTTCGTTACCAGAACTCAAGGTTGAAGTTCCGCTACCTTAAACGTTAAATAATAGGTTCAATAATAGACTTAGTTTTTTTAGTCGAACTGTTTAATATTAGATAAGCAATTGATGTTACGATGAATACTACAATCAAAGATGTTAGATATGATTGTTTGACTGTCTCTGGCTCATAGCCAAAACCTATTCCAAGATTTAATAATGGCAATATTAGTATCCATAAAACAAATTTGAATAATATGTTCCTATTATAAATAGCAAATAGATTAAATACACCAATTATTAAGTATCAAAACAAAAAGGGTCCAGATAAATGAATATCTGCACCCTGAACGATAAAAAGTCCCTGAACAATTTAATGTTCAGGGACTTTTAAATAAAAACCTGGCGACGACCTACTCTCCCAGGGGGTAACCCCCCAAGTACCATCGGCGCTGGAGCTCTTCACTTCTGTGTTCGGAATGGGAACAGGTGTTGCTTCTCCGCTATCATCACCAGAGACCTATGTTGAAACTGAGATCCTTCGAATCGCTTCGCTCCCTCAGGATGACAAAGTGACTCGACTGATTTCAGTCTTAACTATTCAACAGCGAACACAAACACCTTCGGATATTTTGAAAAATACTCAAGCCCTCGACCGATTAGTACCAGTCAGCTAAGAACATTACTGTCCGTACACTTCTGGCCTATCAACCTCATGGTCTATAAGGGGTCTTACTGTGTTAACCACATGAGAGATCTCATCTTGGAACAAGTTTCACGCTTAGATGCTTTCAGCGTTTATCTTTTCCGTGGGTCGCTAAACAGCCATGCCCTTGGCAGGACAACTGTCACACGAGAGCCACGTCCATTCCGGTCCTCTCGTACTAGGAACAGATTTCCTCAAATCTCTTACGCCCACACCGGATAGGGACCGAACTGTCTCGCGACGTTCTGAACCCAGCTCGCGTACCGCTTTAATGGGCGAACAGCCCAACCCTTGGGAGTGGCTACACCCCCAGGATGCGACGAGCCGACATCGAGGTGCCAAACTTTGCCGTCTATGTGAACTATTGGGCAAAATGAGCCTGTTATCCCCGGCGTACCTTTTATCCGTTAATCAACGGCGCTTCCACAAGCTGCCGCTGGGTCACTAAACCCGACTTTCGTCCCTGCTTGACTTGTAGGTCTTGCAGTCAATCATACTTATACTTTTGCGCTCGACGCCTGATTGCCAACCAGGCTGAGTATAACTTTGGACGCCTCCGATACTCTTTAGGAGGCGACCGCCCCAGTCAAACTACCCACCTGACGCTGTCCCAAGACCCGATCTAGGGCCTGTGGTGAGAGGTTCCGATATGAACAGGCTGGTATTTCAAGGTTGACTCCACAAAAGCTGACGCCTCTGCTTCGCAGTCTCCCAGCTATCCTACACAGTTCATACCCAAACCCAACATCAAGTTGCAGTAAAGGTGCACGGGGTCTTACCGTCCTGGTGCGGGAAACGAGCATCTTTACTCGTATTGCAATTTCGCCGAGTCTCCGGTTGAGACAGTAGCCAAGTCGTTACGCCATTCGTGCAGGTCGGAACTTACCCGACAAGGAATTTCGCTACCTTAGGACCGTTATAGTTACGGCCGCCATTCACTGGGGCTTAAGTTCGAAGCTTCGCG
>JAGPDB010000028.1:1738-12680 GCA_018057765.1 Acidimicrobiia bacterium | reverse complement strand
GCAAATATAATTATGATTATTTTATTAACTATTTCGATTTATATACTTTTTACTTTTGGTCAGGTTTATTTTACTGCTAGAAATAATACTATTAATAAAAATACTAAAGCTGATGTGATTTTGGTTTTAGGAGCTGCACAGTTTAACGGTATGCCTTCTAAAGTTTTAAAAGCCCGCCTAGATTATGCACTAGAACTTTATAATCAAACGCAAGTTAAATATATTGTTGTTACAGGAGGGAAGGTCCAAGGTGATCAATCTACCGAAGCTAGTGCATCTGCAAACTATCTTATAAAAAAAGGTGTTGACGATTCAGTGATTCTGCGTGAAGTAAATGGTATTTCTACATATGACTCATTACGCGATTCAGCAAAGTTTTTAAAAGAGAAGAAATTATCGAAGGTAATTTTAGTAACAGATGGTTTTCACGAATTACGATCGAAATTGATAGCGCAAGATTTTGGTTTGAGTGTTATTACAGCACCAGTAAAAGATTCTCCGATAACTGGTAGCACAGAGTGGAAAAACTTTTTCACAGAAACAGGACGTGTATCATTAGGTCGTGTAATTGGCTTTCGTAGGGTCTCTAGAGACTCTTCACTGGCACATTTGATTAAATAAACCATATGATTACAATGTAGTTAGTTAAATTATCTACCGACTTGTGGAGTTGTGGCTTCGATGTTAGGATTTGCGAAACTATTGATGTATGGAGGCATAGTGAAGACACCTAGTTATAAAAGATTATTAGAAATTTTTGGTCGAAAACCTTGGGATGGCTCTTTAACGACTAGAGGCGGACCCGCTATAAGAACAAAGGTTGACGATTGGGAACCAGATGTAGAGGACCTAGTTACGGCAAGACGAATTGCTGAAAAATTTACTGATAATAATGATTCATTTCGTGCACCAAAAGAGCCTGTTGATTCTCCAGATTCTGAGTTAGGTAAAGCCTTAACTATATTAATGCTTTCAAAACAAGATGGAAATACATCGAGAATAGCATTGAGCGATGATCAGAAATTAGCTTGTGATGCTTTATTTCATGGCGCATTGATGTCCGTAGATGATGATTCTCGTCGTAAGATACTATATTCATTATTTTCAATACCCAATACTCATATAGGTGAACCTCTACAAGGCAGTCATTGGAATATCGATGCTCTAAAAAAATCAATTCTTGCCAGGAAAATATTATTTTACCTTGATGAAAAAACTGTAGATGATTTAGCATTTATAATGACCAAAAAATTATCGGATATGAATAAATCGCATCCACTATATCATGCTTTACAAAATGGTTTGAACTATAAGTTAGGTAGGCGTGCACATGAACTTGTATTTAGAAGATTAATAGATAAAGAACCATACAATTTTGACCCATTGACATGGGCTATTCAAAGCGGGTCAGTAAGAAAATTACAAGAACAAGCAGCTGGAATTGGTGAACTTTTGGTAAATGCTGATACTTTCCGTTCTTTAGCTAATTTAAGATTGATGTTTGAATACGGCTTAGGTAATTGCGTATCTCTTAATACGACTACATTATTAAGCTGGGTTGAAAAGTTAAGGTTGGGAGATACAGATCAACACGGTGACGTATTAATGGCCATAGCTGAATTTGCCGGCGAAAGGACAGGCGCTTCGGTTGTTAAACAAGGGCCAATTGCTAATGGACAATATATCGATTTAATATATATGGATACTTCGCCTTTATCAGTGGGAGCACCTGAGCCAACCCTTGTAGGAATAAAATATGATGGAAATTATTATTTGGGTAAAGATCCTGTTGAAAGATTTAAAGAGAAATTTAATTTAAATAACAATTATCGCGAGAGCCGAATATTTCCCTCGCTGCCACCCGAAGCTATTGACGCTTTGTATCTAGAGCTTGCTGTCATTTTGGATAATGCACATACGATGGCAAGACCAGTACTAGCACCAACATTATTTCAATAATAACGCGACATATGAATTCATTTATACAATAATTGATGAATGAAAGATTTAGCCGTTGATTTTTGTGATGTATCAAAATATTTTTTGCGTCCTATTAGAACTGATGAACGAAAATCATTATTCAAAAAAATATTTTCTAAAGAAAATTCGGAAACAGTATATGCTGTCAAAGATGTTAGTTTTCAGATAGAAAAAGGTGAAACTATTGCTTTTATTGGTCCGAATGGTTCTGGTAAATCTACAACAATAAAAATGATGACAGGAATTTTATTTCCTAACCAAGGTTCAATAAAAGTTCTGGGCTTATCGCCACAAGAACAACGTATTGAGCTTACTAGAAGAATAGGTTGCGTATTCGGCCAAAAATCTAACTTGTGGTTTCATTTACCTCCTTTTGATTCATTTAAATTATTAGGAAAAATTTATGATTTAGACACAAAAAAATTGAATGAACGTCTTGATGAATTAGTTAGTGCTTTTAATTTAAATGAACTTATTTACACTCCAGTTAGGAAATTATCATTAGGTCAACGTATGAAATGTGAGATTGTTTCAACACTATTACATAAACCTGAAGTAATCTTCTTAGATGAGCCAACTATAGGTTTAGATATTGTTGCAAAAACTCAGATTCGTGACGAGCTAATTAGGCTAAATAAAAAAGAAAATATTACTGTATTCCTGACTTCGCATGATGCAGGAGATGTTGATCAAATAGCTAATAGAACAATAGTAATAAATCATGGAGAGCTTTTATACGACGGCTCAACAAAAGAATTAAAAGATCACTATGTTCATACTAATAGGGTAGAGGTTATAAGTGAACCCTCGATGGAAGAAATAATTTCTGAAATATATCATGATGCTGGCAAAGGTATAGTAATTGGGTCCGAAAGTAAAAATAGTGATTAGTATTAAAGGAAATAAAAACAGATTTTCTTTGTACTACCTGATAGTTATATTAAGCGCTAAAGATAAAAATAGTAATTTTGCAGGTTGGGTTGTTAATGGTACTCAGATTGCATTGAGAATAACAATATATGCAGGCATGTATCGACTTGCATTAGGATCAAGCGATTCTAGATTTGTAAATGGGATATGGGCAATAGCTATTTCACAATTAATTTTTGGGTGCGAAAGACCACAACTATCGATACAAATAGGTAGAGAAATAAAAGATGGAACTGTTTCGATGTACTTGTTAAGACCAGTAAATTATATCAATCAAATGGTATTTTCATATTTTGGAAGATCGATACCCGGTTTATCATCGATTGCTGTCTTCGGTTTTGCAACAGCGTATTTGATAACGGGAAAAATCCCGATAAATATACTTAATTTACCTTTTGTTATATGTGTAATATTTTTAGGAATTGCATTAGCAATTTTAATAGAGACATTTTTAGGTATGACTGGTTTTTGGACAAATGATACTAATGGTGTTCAACTAATGAATCATAAACTAAATTTGTTATTTGGTGGAATCATCATTCCATTTGCGTTATTGCCAACTGGTATAGCAAAGATAGTGCGATTTACTCCATGGTCTATGTCCTTAGCTCAACCGGGATACGTTGCAACGCATTTTTCGTATACTCTTTTTATTGAAATATCATTATTAATAATACTTTGGTGCTTTGTCACCTATCTCTTATGTTTATATCTATTTTATAAAGGTATAAGAAAATTAAATTTAGGAGGTGGATAATGAAATCAATTCTTGTATACCTATACCTGACTTACAAATTTGTTGTTGTGGGAATTAAATCGGCATGGGAATATAAAATAAGTTTCTTTGTAACAATTTTCTCAATGTTTGTCAATGATATTCTTCTAATTGGTATATGGATAATATTCTTTGCAAAATTTAAAACTGTTAATGGTTGGACATTCGAAAATACACAAATTTTATTTGCAAATCTTCTCCTCGGGTTTTCAATAGCAATAACATTTTTTAGTGGAGTAATGAAGATGGCTGAGCGAATCTCAAAAGGAAAGATTGATACATATTTAACACAACCAAAATCAGTATTATTTAGGATGCTCACTGATGATTTTCAATTGAGTGTTTTTGGAGATCTTTTATTAGGTTTTGTAATCCTGTTTTATGTTTCTATTAAATACAATTATTCAAATTTTATTTATGTACCAATTGCCTCTGTATTTTTTGCGTGGGGAATGATAGTAAGTGCTGGTGCATTCGCACTGATCGGTTTTTGGATTAAGAAATTTGACAACGCGGCTAATAACTATTTTTGGACATTAGATGCTCCATCTATGTATCCACAAAATTCAATTATAGGTGGCGTAAAAGTGCTTTTCTTAACAGCTGTTCCATCACTTTGGTATATTTCTTTTTCCTATAAGTTTGTTAAGTTCCATTCTTTTTCAATGTTGGGTGTCGTCATTTTGTATGACATTGCTATGACCTTAATTATGGTTCTGATATTTAGAACCGGCATAAAGAAATATGAGTCCGGAAATGCAATAGCTACCAACGATTAAGATATAAAACATTAAAAAGTGTTAAACTTATCCTTCGATCGGGAGTGGTGTAATCGGCAACACGACAGTTTCTGGTGCTGTAATTGAGGGTTCGATTCCTTCCTCCCGAGCCAAACGAATAAGTGAATTCAGACAACTAGCCCATTAGCTCGACTAATAGATTATGCATTAATATTTTGATTATTTTCATTTTCTTGAATTGCTAAATTAACACTAAAGAATCATTGAAATAAGGTCGATTTACTTATTATGATAAGTGCACCTGGATCAGTAGAAAAAGATTACCGAAAAAATATGCGAGCCTTTAGCAGTAATACTTTTCGATTCGCGCTTTTAATTTCAATAATAGTATTTATGCTTGTTTCAAATACATTCGCTTTTGGTTCTGATGCAAAACTTGTAAGTAGTGGTAGTGCCTTATCCTTGAATAAGCCAATAGTTGGTATGGCTTCTACGCCTACTGGTGGTGGCTACTGGATGGTTGCTAGTGATGGTGGTATTTTTGCTTTTGGTGATGCTCAGTTTTATGGTTCAACAGGTTCCGTCAGATTAAATAGGCCTATTGTCGGCATGGCCGCAACTCCTAGTGGTTATGGTTATTGGTTAGTTGCTAGTGATGGTGGTATTTTTTCGTTTGGTGATGCTCAGTTTTATGGTTCAACAGGATCAATAAAATTAAATCAGCCTATTGTAGGTATGACATCTACACCTAGCGGTTCTGGTTATTGGATGGTTGCTAGTGATGGTGGTATTTTTTCTTTTGGTGATGCTCAGTTTTATGGTTCAACAGGATCCATTAGATTAAATAGGCCTATTGTCGGCATGGCCGCAACATCGTCTGGAACCGGTTATTGGATGGTTGCAAGTGATGGTGGTATTTTTGCATTCGGATCTGCTCAGTTTTATGGTTCAACTGGCAGTATTAAGTTAGTGCAACCTGTAACAGGAATGTCACCTTCAAGATCAAATCGCGGTTATCGTCTAGTTGCTCGCGATGGCGGTATTTTCTCTTTTGGTGATGCTCAGTTTTATGGTTCTACAGGTGGAAATTGTTTAGGTTCACCAACAGTATCAATGACATCAAATTATGGTTATGAAGGGTATTTCTCTGCTACCGAAAACGGTCAGGTTCGGGCGTTCTCGCCTAGCTCAATTGTTTCTTGCCAAGGTGTTGTTAACTCAGGTAGTGGTGGCTCAGGTAGTGGAAGCTCATCTGAGAATAGTATTGCAATGGATATATTTAATCGTGCAAATGCAGAAAGAGCAGCACGCGGACTGCGAGCTTTGACTTGGGATAGCGCACTTGCTGCTAATGCACGTAACTGGAGTGTTTCAATGAGCGCAAACAATAACTTTGCTCATTCAAACATATACCCGTTATTACAACGATTTCAAACTGCTGCAGAAAATATTGGTGTTGGTGGTCGTGGCACAACTTCAGGAGTGTTACATAATGCTTGGATGAGATCTACTGGTCATAGAGTAAATCTATTGGCACCAAACTTAGATGTAATAGGTGTAGGTGTATTTTGTGGGCCAGATGGAAGATTATGGGCAACTCAGCAATATGGTAGATATGTCAACTCTTCCTTGCCATCAGGTTTTGGGCCAACTCCTTCTCAAGACCCAATCACTAGGGGTGACAGTGGCGGGCTATCTTGCTAACTAGTTACTAAAATATTTTTATTCGAGTTATTCGTATGCTAGTGTTCTAACAAATTAAATTTTCTAAACGAAAAATTATAAATATTGTATTAATAATTTAAGTTCTTAACACAAGCATTCGATATACACATTGAATTTAATGAAATAATAAATACAGGGAGAGAAAATGACAGATAGATCATTTCACGTGCATAAATCAAATACTAAAAAAATAATTTCATCAATTTTAGTATTAATTTTGTTTGCCGGTTTTTTCTCTGTTGTTGATTCGAATTCAAATACGAAGGCTGCATACGCTTCAGGTGATCAACCAATATTAGGCGGTTCAACTTTAACACCAGCACAAATTGCTAAATATTTTAGATCTGTAAATAAATCTTCACTTTATAGTACTTATAGAGGAACTGTCTCAATAGATACACTGGCACAACTCTATGTAGATGAAGGCTATAGAGAAGGTGTCCGTGGAGACATGGCATTTATACAAGGTATAAAAGAAACGGGTTGGTACAGCTACGGCAATTCTGCAGTATCGCCATCACAAAATAACTTTGCCGGAATCGGTGCTTATAATTGTACTGTTATCAACGGAGCACAATATTGCGCACAAGGATTTACCTATGCAACTGCAAGAGATGGAGTTCGAGCTCATATACAATTACTTCGTAGTTATGCAGATGCATCGCGTGGATTAACTGATTACCAAAATCCTCCTTCATATTATCGTGGTTCAGCTCCGACATGGTCAGGACTAAATGGAAAATGGGCAGTACCAGGCACAGGATATGGTGAAAGCATAATATCAATGTATAACTCAATGCTTAACTATTCAGGAGTCGGAAATGGGTGCGCGCCAGACGCACAACCACCTTCAGCTCAAACTGCCGGTGCAGGTTATTGGATGGTGGCTCCAGATGGAGGAATCTTCACATTTGGTCAAGCACAATTTTATGGTTCAATGGGTGGTCAGCGTTTAAATAAGCCAATGATAGGTTTAGCCGCAACAAAAACAAACGGCGGCTATTGGACATTTGCAGCTGATGGTGGAATCTTTTCGTTTGGTGATGCTCAGTTTTATGGTTCAACAGGATCTATTAGGTTAAATCGTCCTATTGTTGGTATGGCTTCTACGCCTACTGGCGGTGGTTACTGGATGGTTGCTAGTGATGGTGGTATTTTTGCGTTTGGTGATGCTCAGTTTTATGGTTCAACAGGTTCAATAAAATTGAATTCTCCTATTGTTGGAATGGCGCCAACTGCTAACGGTGGTGGCTATTGGCTAGTTGCAGCTGATGGTGGAATTTTTGCATTCGGTAACGCACAATTCTACGGTTCCACTGGTGGGCAAGTATTGAATTCTCCTATTGTTGGAATGGCAGCTAAAAAACAGGGTACTGGTTATTGGCTATTAGGTCGAGATGGAGGAGTATTCTCATTTGGTTCAGCACAGTTCTTCGGAACACTAAGTAAATGTGTCGTTGGAAATGCATCAATGATTCAAGCAAGCCCTACTGGAAATGGATATATAATCTCTGCAACAGATGGACGTATAGCAACATTTGGGGACTCAAGACACTTCGGATGGCCATACGTTACAAATGTTGCACCTGTTGGTTTTAACTTGATGAATTAGAAATGAAAAATAAAACAGACTTATATGAGATCCCGTACATTGGTAAAGCAATGGTACGGGATTTCGCTTTGTTGGGAATAAATTCTATAAATGATCTACAAGGCAAGTCTCATATAAAACTTTACGATGAAATATGTAGCCTGACTAATAGTATCCATGATCCATGCGTTCTTGACACATACGAGATGGCTATACACTTTGCCCGAACAGGGGAGTCACTGCCATGGTGGGAATTTTCCCGTATAAGAAAAGAGAAAAAGCTTGAGTAATGAAAAAGATATAATAATTAAACTATCTAGTATTATTATCTTATGTCCGAACTTACATCTTTAGAAAATCGTATAGCTAAACTTGAATTACGAAATAAAATGGTCGAGAGTAATAAAAGATGGGAAACATCATTCATACGACGTATTTCAATTGCAACACTAACATATTTTGTCATTCTTGCATATCACGTGATCATTGGAGCAAAGAATATGTGGATTATCAGTGCTGTTCCGGTTTTAGGATTCGTGATTTCAACGCTATCTTTACAATATATACGTAAAGTTTTTGATCAATCGCAAGAATAAGTGCCAGATTTTCTACACTAGAACTGCTATCAAGTAGCATATAGTGCTCAAACTTTAAGTTTGATAGGTCCCCGTCGACTAGCGGCCTAGGTCGCCACCCTCTCAAGGTGGAAACGGCGGTTCAAATCCGCTCGGGGATGCTCATCGTATATTATTGTTTCCACTTTGGTGACTGTGATATCGGTGCGGGTTCAAATCTGTTTGGGGATGCTCATCGTATATTATTGTTTCCACTTTGGTGACTGTGATATCGGTGTGGGTTCAAATCTGTTTGGGGATGCTCATCGTATATTATTGTTTCCACTTTGGTGACTGTGATATCGGTGCGGGTTCAAATCTGTTTGGGGATGGTTCTTGGTTAAGGTATAGATGTTGATTTTTTCGATTGCAATTTGGAAACTTATAATAGCTTCAATAGTTGCTTTCTGTGCGTCTATATTAAACGCTACATCAGGTGGCGGTTCCTTTTTGACATATCCAACATTATTGTTACTTGGTGAGTCTCATCTGATAGCAAATGCAACATCGACGGTTGGCCTTTGGCCAGGTTTGATTTCTAACCTTCCAGGATTTAAACACGAATTAACAACACAAAAGAAATTTCTAAAACTATTTATTCTTCCAGTTTTATTTGGAGCTGCAACTGGAAGCTATGTACTAACAAAAACATCAGATGAAGTATTTAGTTATGTTGCACCTTTATTAATAGTCTCGGGTTCATTCGTTTTGCAATTTCATACAAAAATAGAACATCTATTTGATAAAGTTAAATTAGGTTCAGAAAAAAGAAAGATTGCAGTAGTGACAATATCAACTTATTTTATTGCAATTTATGCAGCATATTTTGGAGCTGGAGTCGGAGTACTTTTCTTAGCCGCTTTTGCATTTTTGAAACTTGAAAATATTTATCATTCTATTGCCATCAAAAATTTTTTAGCTACAAGTTCGAATACTATTGCTACTGCTTATTTCTCTTTTGCAGGTTTAGTACATTGGCCTGTAGCAGTGGCAATGGCGTTCGGTTCAATAAGTGGAGGAATAGTTGGATCTCGTCATATTAGAAAAATTGATAAAGATCTAATGCGGAGATTTGTTGTTATATTTGGTATCTTGACATCTATTGGATTGCTGACTGCACAATTTGTTTAAGTTCAAACTGAAAAAAGGGAATAGCTGATTATTTTAGAAATACTATTAATATCATTTGTTCTAGCTCTAGATGCTTTTAGCGTAAGTATCGCTCTAGGTATTAAATCTAAACAACATACGATAAAAGAAGCATCTATTATCGCAATATTATTTGGATCATTTCAAGGCTTGATGCCAGTTATCGGATGGTCAATAGGAAATATCTTAAAAGATTTCATCGAATTATATAGTAGCTGGATTGCTTTTACACTGTTAGTTTCAGTGGGCATAAAAATTGCTTACGATAGTTTTAAAAAAGAATCGATATCTAAAAGTATAACTTTTTTAACTTTAATCTCATTATCTATAGCGACAAGTGTCGATGCATTAATTGTTGGTACAACCCTCGTTGCTCTAAAACTTTCGTTATTGTCTTCAGCTGTTGTTATTGGCTTTACAACTTTGTTTTTATCGATCTTTGGTTATTATCTAGGAAAAAAATTAGGTTCATTGTTTGCGAAAAGAATAGAACTTGTTGGAGGAATAGTTTTAATATTATTAGGAATTAAATATTTGATTAATTAATTTTTGGTATTTTTGTAATATTTTTTTACAATAATTTTTTTTATAAAAACTAAAAACAATTATTGTAAAAAGAATTATTATCTATAATGTTGCTTAAATAGTATAAAAAGCTCTAGAATATTGTTAGCCAATTTTTACAAAAGAAATAGTTTGTAAAATATGTAAGTGAAGGAAATTCGTAACATAAATAATTGTTAAATTAATTTTTTAAATTGTCTTTTACTTTTTAGTAATTTTACAAAATATAGATTTTTTTAAGAAATATTCGGAAATACTTGACATACTATCGTGAACGTACTCGACTAGATACTTAACGGGCAAGACTAAAATGGAGGTTACCGTGAATAAGACAGAACTAATCGAAGCAACAGCAGAACAAACTGGATTCGCAAAGAATCAAGTTGAAGCTACATTAAAGGCAATTACTGACACAGTAGTTGCAACAGTAGCTAATAAAGAGCAAGTTACTCTTCCTGGATTCGGGGCATGGAAAGCGTCAGAGCGTGCAGCTCGCGTTGGCCGAAACCCACAAACTGGTGAAGACATAAAAATCGCAGCAACTACTGTTCCTACATTTAAAGCTGGATCAGCCTTTAAAGAACAAGTTAAAGCGAAAAGATAATAATCTAACCTAGATTATTAAACACCCTCAAGAAAAACCGAAAGGTGGCACTAATGCCTGCAGCAAAGAAAACTACTGCGAAGAAGAAAGCTGTTGCTAAAAAAGCTCCAGCTAAAAAGGCTGTTGCTAAAAAAGCTCCAGCTAAGAAAGCTGTTGCTAAAAAAGCTCCAGCTAAAAAGGCTGTTGCTAAAAAAGCTCCAGCTAAGAAAGCTGTTGCTAAAAAAGCTCCAGCTAAAAAGGCTGTTGCTAAAAAAGCTCCAGCTAAGAAAG
>JAGPDB010000028.1:0-1638 GCA_018057765.1 Acidimicrobiia bacterium | reverse complement strand
CTGTTGCTAAAAAAGCTCCAGCTAAAAAGGCTGTTGCTAAAAAAGCTCCAGCAAAGAAAAAAACTGTTGCTAAAAAAGCTCCAGCTAAAAAGGCTGCTGCTAAAAAAGCTCCAGCCAAGAAAGCTGCTGCTAAAAAAGCTCCAGCAAAAAAGACTGCTGCTCGTAAACCAGCTGCACGTAAAACTGCTACTAAAAAAAGAGCAACTGCAAAACGTAGATAGTAATATCCTTGTTTTCAAAATGAGTCAGATTCGTCTGACTCTTTTTTTGTGCCCATTTTTATAAATATTTCATATTAGCGAAAATTTACATTATATTAAGACTAAAATTCATAAGTCGTATGAAAAATAAAAAATCAATAATGTATTCGATCTGTTCATATCTAATACTTCCTATCTATAAAGTATTAGTAAAAGAAATTATCGAAGGTGAACACTTTATTCCGACACAAGAACCAGTCATCATTATTAGCAACCATATTTCCTTTATAGATCCTCTAAATATGGCATATTTGCTAAAAAGACGTAAGCGGCAAGTTTCATTTTTAGCAAAAGATTCACTATTTGAAAATTTGATATTAAGATGGTTTTTAAATCATTGTCAACAAATTCCTGTTTCTCGTGATAGTGATAGGTCAAAAGATTCGCTATTATTAGCAGAAGAAGCATTAGCAAAAGGCAAATGTGTCGGTATATATCCAGAAGCGACTATTTCAGATTTAACAAAACTGTTACCGTTAAAGTCTGGTGCCTTACGATTAGCTCAAAAATCTGGAGTAGAGATAATTGTTATAGGAACATATGGTGCACATAAAATATGGACAAAAGGATCTAGAGTTAAGTTTAGATTTAGAACAAAGAATTCAATAGTGGTCTCTAAAGGGTTTAAGGTATCTAAAGATCAAGATATCGAACAGGCACGTAAAGATTTGTATATTAAAATGACTGATCTAGTACTAAAAGCAAAACAAAAGTTAGGCGATTAATAATGGCTGTAGGTATATTAGGATCTGGAGCTTGGGGCACAACTTTGGCTAAGTTATTTTCTATTAATAATGATGTAATTTTATATGTTAGGAATCGTGAACAAGCAGACCAGATTATTAAAACTAATGAGAACCAAAAGTATTTACCTGGCCATAAATTAAATAAAAAAATATTAATTACTAATAATATAAATTTATTAAATCAAGCATCAATTATTGTAGTTGCGGTACCATCAACACATTTTAGAGAATCTTTATTGGGGCTCTCATTTCTTGACCCAAGAATTCCTTTTATATCTGTGACTAAAGGTCTAGAAAAAGATACTCACCTACGAATGAGTGAAGTAATTCTAGATGCATTAGTAAATAAAACTCATGATGATATAGCAGTAATAAGTGGACCAAATTTGGCGGCTGAAATAATGGAGAATAAACCTGCTGCTACGGTAGTAGCATCGAAAAATAAAGTTTTGGCACAAAATATCCAGAAAAAATTGGTATCAGAAAAATTTAGAGTTTATACCTCGGATGATATTATCGGTTGTGAGATATCTGGAATTGCAAAAAATGTTATAGCTATTGCAGTCGGTATTGGCGCTGGAGCAGAGTATGGGGATAATGCAAAGGCACTAGTTATTACAAGGGGTTTAGCA
>JAGPDB010000027.1 GCA_018057765.1 Acidimicrobiia bacterium | reverse complement strand
AAAATTATTGTAACAACAGCAACATCAACACCGCCGACTCTAACTACTAGAGCAGAGTCAACATCTAGTGTTTGTGCCATTGGTTCTAATTGTCGAAGTGCGTCAAGTGTTGCTTGCGCAACTAGTCGGTGTCTAGATGCTGATGCTATTGATCCTTCTGAAAATCCAAGTGCTTGCTGCTCACGATGTTCTAAAGATACTTTTACAGTTGAGCGTAGACCAGTTGATTCAGAAGTAATCGTTAAAATTCTAGGACGGAATTCCTTGTCGAATATAAATTCTTGTGTATCTGCATCATCTATTTGAACAATTGAAACTCTTCGACGGTCAATGTCATACCCAAATGTTGCAATTGCTACTGATTGGATATCTCTTACCAAACTCTTTGTGGGTTTTTTTGGAGATGCAACAATATGAACTTCTGAAATTTCACCATCGTAACCTGCAACCACCCTTGCTGCTCGAATATCTGGGAGCTTTCGTAATTCTTTTTCTAAAAGAATTACTGGGTCATTACCTTCATATTCGATAATAGAAATTGTATCTTCTGAAACTTGGTCTTCCATGAATTCCTTGCTATACGCGTTAAGCTCAGTCACATTTTTTAAGATGTCTTACGCTCATATTTGCTTTATTTTAATACAATTAAATTCTTTGAGTAGTTTCCTCCACAATGAACAAAGTTGCAATTAGTACATTCTACACTAACACGCAGTGTCTGTGTCAATGAATTCAGATAATTAATAGTAGAAAATATTAATAGTAAGCTAATATGGCTATGTGACAATTATAAATTCTGACAAAAAATCATTTTATCCAAATGTAGACGCATCGCCTAAAATACCTCAAATCGAAGAAGAGATATTGGAATTCTGGGAAGCCAACAAGACTTTTGAGGCGTCAATCGAGGTAAACGCCTTAAAACGCGAAAATAGTAGTGAATATGTCTTTTATGATGGCCCTCCATTTGCCAATGGTCTGCCACATTATGGACATTTATTGACAGGATTTGTAAAGGATACCGTACCTCGCTATCAAACCATGCGTGGCAAAAAGGTTACACGTAGATTCGGGTGGGATACGCACGGTTTGCCTGCAGAGCTCGAAGCTGAAAAAGAATTAGGAATCTCTGGTCAAAAGGCTGTAACTGAATTTGGAATCGATAAATTTAACGATGCTTGTCGTTCATCTGTCATGAAATATGCAGGTGAGTGGAAAAAATATGTTACACGTCAAGCACGTTGGGTAGATTTCGAAGATGATTATAAAACTCTCGATGTTGAATATATGGAAAGCGTTATATGGGCTTTTAAAGCTTTGTTCGATAAAGGTCTCATATATGAAGGACTTCGTGTACTCCCATATTCATGGGCAGCTGAAACTGTACTTTCGAATATGGAAACAAAACTAGATGATTCTTATAGGGATCGTGATGATCCTGCACTTACTGTTGAATTTAGTATAAAAGAATTATCTCCTAACGCAATAAAAAAACTTTCTTCTATCTTTGCTGATGTTGATTTAAGAATTGTTGCATGGACAACAACTCCTTGGACGCTTCCTTCAAATTTAGCTTTAGCAGTCGGTCCTGATGTCGAATATAGTGTTGTAAAACAAAAAACTGATACCCAAGAAGGCAAAACATATATACTAGCAACTGGTGCTTTAGTGAAATATGCTAAAGAACTTGGAGAATATGAAGTAATTGGTTTGTTAAATGGAGCTGATTTAGCTGGTTCTAAATACGTTCCACTCTTTCCTTATTTTGCTGATAATCCAAATGCATTTCAAATCTTTACGACAGATTTTGTAACTACAACCGATGGTACAGGAATTGTTCATTTAGCTCCTTACGGTGAAGACGACTTTGAGACACTTCAAGCTAAAGGTGTAGAGATTCCAGTGGCAGTAGATGTCCAGGGTAAATTTGATTCACGTGTTAGCGATTATGAAGGACAAAATGTTTTTGATGCAAACCCAAAAATTGCAAAAGATCTAAAAACGGCAGGTCGAGTTCTGCGTCACGAACAATACCGGCATGCTTATCCACATTGTTGGAGAACGGACCAACCTCTAATTTATAGACCCATGAGTTCATGGTTTGTAGATGTTACGAAAATAAAAGCGAGAATGATTGAACTCAATCAAGAAATTAATTGGATTCCAAGCCATATAAAAGATGGCGCATTTGGCATGTGGTTAGAAGGTGCCCGTGACTGGTCAATATCTCGTAATCGTTTCTGGGGTTCGCCTATCCCAGTTTGGAAATCTGATGATCCGAATTTTCCTCGTGTTGATGTATATGGTTCCTTAGAAGAAATTGAACGTGATTTTGGTAAGCGACCAAGTGATTTGCATCGTCCAGAAATAGATTCATATACACGCCCAAATCCTGATGATCCAAGCGGAAAATCAATGATGGTTCGAGTTGAAGAGGTCTTGGATTGCTGGTTTGAATCAGGTTCTATGCCTTTTGCGCAAGTGCATTATCCTTTTAAAAACAAAGAATGGTTTGACGAGCATTCACCTGCAGATTTTATTGTTGAATATATAGGTCAAACACGAGGTTGGTTTTATACACTTCATGTTTTAGCAACCGCACTTTTTGACCGTCCTGCTTTTAGAACATGTATTTCCCATGGAATAGTTTTGGGACAGGACGGTCGTAAAATGTCAAAGCGACTGAAAAACTATCCTGACCCTATAGAAGTATTTAATACTTTTGGTTCGGATTCCATGAGGTGGTTTTTGCAAAGTTCTACAATTTTGCGTGGACAAAACTTAATCGTAGATAATAATGGTTTTCAAAATGCAACACGTGCAGCAATTTTGCCACTTTGGAATTCATATTATTTCTTTACTCTTTATGCGAATAGCGAATCGATGAAAGGTGAATTCATTACTAAATCTAAAAATGATTTAGATAATTATATTTTATCCAAGACAAGATTATTCGTTGAGAATGTTACTGATGCTATGGATATCAACGACTCATATGAAGCATGTTCTCAAGTTGAAGCACATCTTGATGTATTAACTAATTGGTTCATACGTAGAAGCCGTGAACGATTTTGGAGACATGAAAAAGACGAAGACAAACAACTTGCATATAACACTCTTTATACAGTTCTGGAATTACTAACACGCACAACGGCACCACTGATGCCTTTAGTTTGTGAAAAGATTTGGCAGGGTTTGCATTCCAGCGAGCTAGAAAAAGATGCTTCTTTAAGTATTCATTTAACAGCTTGGCCATTGGCCGATGCGCAAAAAATAGACCTTGAAATGAAGCTAATAGTGTCAATGGACAAAGTGCGCGATGTTTGTTCAAACGCACTTTCGATTCGTCGAGCACAATCACTTCGTACACGATTACCACTAAACGAACTTGTTATAGCAGGCCCCCAAGCTGATCTAGTCAAAGGTTTTGAAGACGTGATTAAAGATGAAGTGAATCTCAAAAATGTTCGTGTCGAACTTGATGGTTCTGGTTTTGGTTCAAAAAAATTAAATCTGATACCTGCAATATTCGCACCACGACATGGCGATAATACTAAGGCAATATTCGCTGCATATAAAAAAGGTGACTGGGAACTTAATGATGGTGTAATGAAAGTCGGTGGTCACTTATTAGCAGATGATGAATATGTGTTGGTATTAGAACCGAATGATCCCGAGACTTCACGTGCACTAGGTGACCGTTCAACGATTGTCTCATTAGATATTGCTATAACGAAAGATTTAGAACTCGAGGGTATAGCACGTGATTTTATACGTGCCATACAACAAAATCGTAAAGATTCTGGGTTTGATATTACAGATAGAATAAATATCGAATATAGAGGTGAAGAAATAGTTCAAAATGCAATTAAACAATTTAACGATATAATTTCTAAAGAGGTTCTGTCAGATGTTATATCCATTACAAAATTTGATGATGGAATAGACGCTGGACTTACCGATGATCTAGAACTCGTTTTCAAATTGTCTAAGGTTTAATGATGGCGAAAAAGAAATCTCTAACAGGTATTAAGCCTACAGGAACAATTCATCTTGGTAATATCATGGGCGCATTTCTACCAGCATTAGAATTAACTAAAACATATGAGACAAATTATTTTATAGCTGATGCTCATGCAATAACAACCGTGAATTCAGGTGACGAATTACGTGCTCAAACTTTAGGAGTAGCAAACTCTTGGTTGGCATTAGGTTTAGATCCCGAAAAGAGTACTTTCTATAAGCAGAGCGATATTATTGATGACTTTCTTTTATCTTGGATATTTAACTGTATAACGCCAAAGGGTTTAATGAACCGCGCGCATGCATACAAGGCAGTTGTTGATCAAGCAACACAGAATAACGAAAAGGATCCAGATGCGAAAGTGAATATGGGTATATTTTCATACCCGATCCTTATGGCAGCTGATATTATTCTTTACAGTGCCGACGTAGTTCCTGTTGGTCAAGATCAAAAACAACATGTTGAGATCGCGCGAGATATAGCAAATAAATTTAATAAAAATTATGGAAATATTTTGACGGTACCACAGCCTTTAATAGAGAAATCGGTTGCTACTTTACCTGGGATAGATCACCGTAAAATGAGTAAAAGCTATAACAATATAATTTCTATTTTTTGTAGTGATGATGAGATGTGGAATCAAATAAAGAAATTTAAAACAGACTCTAGTCCTGTTGGTGAACCAAAAAATGCAGACGATGTTCCACTATTTAAACTTATAGAAACTATTTCAACAAAAGATGTTTCAACAAAATTAAAGTCAGACCTTAAAAATGGTGATTATTCATGGGGCTCGATGAAAGAACTACTTTTTGAACAAATAAAACATCGTTTTGTTGATGCTCGTGCTAAATATTTTGAATTTGATAAAGATCCTAGCTATGTTGACAAGGTTCTAAAAGAAGGTGCGGAAAAAGCTCAACAACAAGCGAGCGAATTGATGCTCAAGGTACGCGCAGCTGTGGGTTTGTAAATCAGCTAGCTGACAAGACCTAGACCAGATTCGCTAAGATATCTTTTAAAAGTTAGTTGAGCAGGCATATTAAGAACTTCTGTGTCCACAGTTTTTTCTTTTTGTGTAGTATTCATCCATATTGTAAAGATATTTGCCAATGCAGATATATCAGTTTTGGCCGCATTTCTGGTAGTTAGTAGAGACTCACTTTCCATTTCAATGAGTAGTTGTTGAAAAACAGGTGTGTTTATTGTTAAATCTGCGGTGAGTTCAGAATCTTCGAAATATGCTTTTGTCATAGTGTCTATTTTCGTCTCACCCATCATTTCAATAAAAAATGTTCTTTCGTGGGGATACAAACCATTTAAATTATTTGAACCCAAGAAAAATTCTCTCACAGACATATCATTAAAATCAGGAGTTTTCTCTGAATTTATCCATGAAGTTAGTGATTCAGTAAATGCCTCGTTTAGGCCACGTAAAAAATTTTCAATGTTATAATCATCTTTCTCGTTACCTGTATTAGGTAATCTGCGTAAACCAATACTAAATTGATTCAGCTCGTTTGCATTTGAATGTCCTGAAAGTAGATGGCTCATTTCATGAATTATTACATATGCTAAAGGACCAATTTTATCTTTTTCTGGTTCTTCTAAGTCAACTAATGTTATATTTGTTGAGTTTGCTCTGTATCCACCAATTCTTCTGCCATTGTTATGCAGATCAACTTCAACATCGCATGTCATTAATATTCTTTCACACTTTTTTAGATGTTTAGGGTCGAGTTGAAAACCTACATCTATAAATTCGCGAAGTCTACTAAGGTAAAATGGGACAACTGTCTCAGACTTAAATTTAGTTGCTTGTATAGTGCTAATTCTATCTTGGGCCATCTCTGGCAGCATCTCCTTAAAAAATTGATATGGAGCAAAATAATAATTTTGATCTAGATGATCAAATATAAAAGGATTTTCGTCACTAATCTTTTTTATTACATATTCGAATGCTTTAATTTCTTCATCATCCAAGTTGTCTATTTCGTATTGGAAAATATTTGAAGCACGTTCAACTGCTTCTATATCATCTGATTTCATTTCGTGTATTAATTCCAATAACTGAAGCGGAAAATATACATAGTTTTTATATTCTCTATTTTGTTTGGCTAATTCAGTCAATGTATGATGGCGAACTCTTCTGAAATCAATAATAAATTTATTTGGTAAATGCCTATTAACAACTGTTTGTTGTCGTCTTCGCGGATCAGATGTAATGTTCATATGCTCGCTTTATACTTATTTCATACTATTTTCATACTATCTATATATTTTATTAAAACATATAGATTTTAGATAGTGTTAATTTAAATAGTATTTGTAACGTTGGAAATAAACAAAAATATCTAATTAAATAGTTTAAAAATATTAAATACTAAGAACCAGAATAATTTGGTGCCTCAGCGGTTATAATCACATCGTGTGGATGGTTTTCGCGCAATGATGCCTGTGTCACTTGTACAAAATTGGCGTGGTCGGGCATTTTTGGAATTGTTGAAGCGCCGATATATCCCATACCTGCTCGCAAGCCACCAGCCATTTGATATAAAACAGTATTTACATCACCTTTGAATGGGACCATCCCCTCTACACCTTCTGGTACTAGTTTTGCTTCAAGTTCTTCATCTACATCATGATGATCTTGAAAGTATCGGTCACGTGAGCCCCGTTTCATTGCACCTAACGAACCCATACCCCTAAAACTTTTATATAGGTGGCCATCACGTATTATTTGTTCACCTGGGGATTCTAGACATCCAGCAACCATTGTCCCTAGCATTACTGATGAAGCACCAGCTGCTAGTGCTTTTACGATATCGCCACTATTTTTAATTCCACCATCTGCAATTATTGGGATATCACTATTTTTTGCAACACTATATACGTCTTGTATTGCGCTTAACTGTGGAGCGCCAACTCCTGCAATAATACGAGTTGTGCAAATTGAACCAGGCCCTATACCAACTTTTAGCGCATCGACACCTAATTCAATTAGTTCTTTTGCTGCTTGCTGTGTTGCAATATTTCCGACAACTATTTCTAAATCGCTATATTGTGCTCTGACCATTTTGAAAGTATCTATAACTTTTTGACTATGACCATGTGCTGTATCGATGATAATAGCATCAACACCCGCTTGAACCAAAAATGCGATTCTTTTCTCTGTCGATTCATCTGTACCTACAGCAGCTGCGACCTTTAGATGGCCACTATCGTCAACATTTACTAATGGATATTTGTCAACTTGGGAAATATCTCTCAAAGTCATTAGTCCAACTAGTTTTCCTTTATCAATTAAAGGCAGTTTTTCGATTTTATTTTTTAGCATTAATTCTTTTGCAGCAGTAACGTTAACTGGCTCTTGTGCTGTTATTAATGATGTAGTCATAACTTCTTGTATTGTAGAAGTCTTTGTCGTTGCACTTTTTATATCTCTCGATGTTAATATGCCAACTAATTTATTATGTTTATCAATTACTGGCAAGCCACTAATTTTATTTTTTAGCATTAGTTCTTTTGCATTAGATAATGGAATATTGAGATCTACTGTGATTGGTTCTCTTATTATTATGCTCGACGCCCTTTTTACTTTTCTGACTTCGTCAGCTTGTGTTTCTGGTGAAAGACTTCTATGTAAAACGCCGATGCCTCCTGACTTTGCCATAGCAATTGCCATTTTACTTTCTGTAACTGTATCCATCGCAGCAGATATGAAAGGTAAATTTAATGTTAAGTTTTTTGTAAATTGTGTTTTAGTTGATACTGCACTAGGTAAAAACTCGCTGTGTTGTGGAAGCAATAATACGTCGTCGAAGGTTAAGTATAATGGTATTTTTGCGATAGGGTTTTGCATAAATCAAGTATAGACGTTTAAATCTATTCACTACAATGTGGACTTCTTTAGTTGTTTTCTTGAAAATTCTTCAGACATATACGAATATAAGCTATAACGCGAATACGTTATGAAAACTACCCTCAATAATGGTTGACTATTGTGCGTTTCTCTGGCAAAATAGACATACAAGAACCTAAGGATTATATAAATGAAGTTCGGAGAACTTATGAAACGCGTTGATAGCAATATTGATCAAGAAGGATTTGTCGATCTATCAGATAGTCCTAAAAATAAATCTAGATTTTTAGGTTTAGCAATTATGATTGTATTGATGGCAAGTGTTACTACTGGTTTTGCAAATTTCAATATATCTAATAAAGATAAAGTTGCTTCACCGGAGGTTATTAACGCAGCAGCTAATTGTTCTGCTACCCCGACCAGAATAACTTTTATAGTTGATCACTCTTCTTCTGTAGTTAATCCAGCCTTTGGTGGTAGCCAAGCGAATATTGACTCTATTCTTTTTGGTTTACAATCTACTCTCAATGGTATGTCTGGAAAAAATGTTGAAACTGATTTGATTACTTTCTCGACAGGTGTTCAACGTATTAACACTGGTGGTTGGTTCCCACTACCTGATCAAGATGCTGTAAATTGGCAGAAGCTGTTGCTTAATAATATTCCATGGTCAACTGGTGGAACCACTAACTGGGAAGCGGCCATGCAACAGGTTAAAAATGAAGGAGAAATAATCGGGTATCCTAAATATGTAATTATATTTACTGACGGCAACCCTACAACTAATGTTTCTGATCCTTATCCAATAAATAACACCTATGATGTTAAAGACTATTTGTATGGTGTAGCAGCAGCTGATTACCTACGCACTAAAGGTACGACAGTTATACCTATTGGTATTGGTGCTGTTGATAAACCGAAATTGGATGCTCTGGGTGGTGGAAGTTCATACTATGGTGCGGGCTATGGAAGCTTTCTTACACTTTTAAATTCAGCCGTAGGTTCAACAGGCATAACAAAATGTACTACTACGACTACTACGACTACAACTACTACAACTAAACCAGCTACTAAAACTGATACTTTAGGAGTCTATGCAAGGGTTGCAGCAACTAATGAAATGTTGCCTATTAAATTTAATCATAATACTCCAGCTCCTTTTGCTGCGGGGCAATTTAGCGTTGATACAGCTAGTGCCTTTAAATATAAAACAGCGACAACAGCAGCAACTGCAAAATGGGGTTTTAATATTTCTCCAGTTGCAAGTTCCGTCCCATTTGTTCCTGGTTCTACTGTTACTAGATATGTTATTGATGAGGTTATTTGTAGGCAAGGTGCATGGTCTAGTAGTTCACCACTAATAGGTAGCTTGTCTGGTACTACAACTTCTGCTTCAAATATTGCTGCTGGTGAATCAGTGCGATGTGACTATAGATATAAAGATCCAAGAACTGCGATTGATCCAAATATAGATGCAACATTGTCTAATCCGTCACCACCTTCTATATATGAGGAAGGCTCGGGTACATCACTAATCACTGTAAGTGTTAAGAATACAGGTAATGTAACGCTAACAGGTGTTGGAACTGTTAATGGTTCTTGTACTTCTGGAACTCTAGCATCTTTGGTTACTACAGCATGTAAGAATTTTGTTGTAACTTCACCTGGTATGGGTGCTTTAAGTCAAACAAATATTGGGGTAACAGTAACAGCAACAGCAACTATAAATCCTGATACTCAATATTTTAGGAATATGCCGACGTCACCAACTACATATAAATGGTTAAACTCTAATCATACTTCTATATTGTTAACAAGAACCGAAGCAGCTCCTATTACTGTATTGCGTATAAAACTCCCAGTTTAATGCTAAAAGAATAGTTCTATATTTAGATGCATATGTTTGCAATAATGCAAACCAGGTATTGGCTTTTCAACAAGTTACTGATGTAACTAAAATTTATAATGAAAAATATTTAAAATATACTATAGATGATGCCGTAAAATAGATACTGGACTTGTCATAAATTAAAAGAACAAGCAGTTTAAATGAACACTCTACCTATATGTTTCTTGGTTGATTTCTTGAGTTATATGCGAATGATAGTTATAGCGAATACATTACAAAAATTACCCATAATATTTGTTGATTATTGGACGATAATAAAGCATTGGTAATTCTGTGCTTGGAAGTAGCTTAGTGATTTGGGAGAACTCATGAAACATATTGATTGTAAAATTGATCAAGAAAAATTTGTCGATCTATCAGATAGTCCAAGAAATAAATCTAGATTTTTAGGTTTAGCAATAATGATTTTATTGATGGCAAGTGTTACTACTGGTTTTGCAAATTTCGATATATCTAAATTAGGTTCGAAAGATAAAATTGCCTCACCTCAAATTATTAAAGCTGGGGCATATTGTTCTGCTACACCAACCAAAATAACTCTTATTGCCGATCATTCTTCATCCGTGGTGGATCCTGCATTTGGTGGAAGTTGGAATTATGTTACATCTGTTGATTTTGGCTTGAAAGCTACCATTGATAATCTAGTGGGTAAAAATGCTGCTACTGATTTAATCACTTTTTCAACAAATGTTCAACGCTTAAATTCGGGCGGTTGGTTTGCACTGCCAAATCAAACTGCTGCCAATTTCCAGAAATTAGTCATTAATGATATTCCTTGGTCAGATGGTGGAACTACTAACTGGGAAGCAGCACTACAACAAGTTTATAATCAAGCAGCAATAATCGGGTATCCTGACTATGTGATCATGTTTACTGATGGTAACCCAACAATTAATAATGCTTATAACCCTTTAAATAATACCTATGATAAAGTAGACCTTGATAGGGCTGTTTTTGTGGCGTCAGCATTACGCACTAAAGGTACGACAGTTATACCTATTGGTATTGGTGCTGTTGATAAACCGAAATTGGATGCTCTGGGTGGTGGAAGTTCATATTGGGGTTCGACCTACGGAAGTTTTCTAACATTATTAAATTCGGCTGTGACAAAAACTGGAGTAAAAACTTGTACTACTCCAACGACTACTACGACTACTACGACTACAACTACTACAACTAAACCAGCTACTAAAACTGATACTTTAGGAGTCTATGCAAGGGTTGCAGCAACTAATGAAATGTTGCCTATTAAATTTAATCATAATACTCCAGCTCCTTTTGCTGCGGGGCAATTTAGCGTTGATACAGCTAGTGCCTTTAAATATAAAACAGCGACAACAGCAGCAACTGCAAAATGGGGTTTTAATATTTCTCCAGTTGCAAGTTCCGTCCCATTTGTTCCTGGTTCTACTGTTACTAGATATGTTATTGATGAGGTTATTTGTAGGCAAGGTGCATGGTCTAGTAGTTCACCACTAATAGGTAGCTTGTCTGGTACTACAACTTCTGCTTCAAATATTGCTGCTGGTGAATCAGTGCGATGTGACTATAGATATAAAGATCCAAGAACTGCGATTGATCCAAATATAGATGCAACATTGTCTAATCCGTCACCACCTTCTATATATGAGGAAGGCTCGGGTACATCACTAATCACTGTAAGTGTTAAGAATACAGGTAATGTAACGCTAACAGGTGTTGGAACTGTTAATGGTTCTTGTACTTCTGGAACTCTAGCATCTTTGGTTACTACAGCATGTAAGAATTTTGTTGTAACTTCACCTGGTATGGGTGCTTTAAGTCAAACAAATATTGGGGTAACAGTAACAGCAACAGCAACTATAAATCCTGATACTCAATATTTTAGGAATATGCCGACGTCACCAACTACATATAAATGGTTAAACTCTAATCATACTTCTATGTTATTATCAAGAACCGAAGCAGCTCCTATTACTGTATTGCGTATAAAACTCCCAGTTTAATGCTAAAAATTACTGCTAATTAATATCACAACATATCTAACTACTGTTAAGTAGTATGGTGATGTTGTTTGTTATAACATTATTTCTTTGGGAGTAGATAATGAGATATTTAGCTTTTGATTTTGATGGAACAATCGTGGATTCTAATTTTGCAATCTGTGAAGCTATGGAACGTGCATGTATACGTAACGGAGCACAATATGTTGGTGATACAGAATTCACGAAAATGATTGGTCTAGATCTAGAAGCATGTATTCGTAACGCGACAGATGAAGTTTTGACTGATGAACAAGTTGCTGGTATAACTCGGAGCTATCGTGAAACATTTAAATATGAACTAGTAAATGCATTTATAGGAATAAAAGAAGTATTGGAAGAATGCATAGCGAATGGTGATCGTATTGGTATTTCAACTTCACGGCGTGCAACGTCATTAAAATATTTACTAGAAAAAAATGATTTAGATCAATATTTCAGAAATATGGTTTCAGGTGATCAAGTTATAAATCCTAAACCGAATCCAGAAACACTATTAAAGCTTTCGGAAAAATTTGAATGCAAACCACAAGAGTTGATTTTAATAGGTGACACTATGTGGGATATGGAAATGGCAAATAGCATAGGGGCTTTTACTATTGGTGTTACCTGGGGGTCTCATGGCGAGTCACAACTACTTAATGCTGGTGCAGAAATGACTGTGGATACTCCAGAGGAATTACAGAAATATTTTGCTGGACTAATGTAAGTTTTATTGGGCGGCTTTTACTATTTCCATCGATTCGTCACTATAGCCAAGCTCTTCTTTGGTTGGCAAAGCCATAATACCAGTCTTTTTCCTCGAAGATCTTCTATGAGATGAACCACGATATTTTCTTTTATTTTGAACATCTACCAATTCTTTGTCGATATTTAAATCAATAATCTCATCGGCTTGTTCCAAATTGGGAATACTAATATTAACTTCTGGAGGACTAACAATAATATAATCGGGATCGTTTGCTTCTTTTGCATTTCCAACTTTAGATAACTGGCTTTGCAAAACCTGAACTTGTTCAATAAATTCTATGTCGTTATCCATATTGGTAGCAGGCATTAACTCAGATTCAATTCTGAACAAAACAGGTTGATGTGATTCTATTTGTGGAATTAATTCTTCCCGCTCTGCGAAATTATCATCAACTATTTCCTCGATTTCGAAATCTTGCGCATAAACAATAACAGGTTTTTTATCTTTTCTTGAAAGTGCAATAGCAATTAGAATTAATCCAAAACCAAAAATGATATCGCCAACAGAAATAGCGATTTTAAATCGTTCTAAAATAAAGATATCACTCAATGGCTTAAGCAAATCTTTCGAAGTTGAAGCTTGGTGTTTTATAGATTCAATAATCATAAATTTAGCTGTAGATTTTACAGGCATACCAACATTTAAGGCAATAACAATTGCATTCGAACATATACCAACCAGACTAAGCCACATACTCTTTTTAGAAATATTTGCTAATATAAATCCTATAAGCAATATATAACTTGCCAACAATATTGCAATGCCTACATCGTCAAATCGAGACTTTGCAAGAGGAACAAATTCAACAAAAGCAAAACCAAGTAAAACAAATATTAAAGTCCATTTACTTTTAAATTTTGTTGTAAATAATTTTTTATAACTACCACCAGTTAGAGGTACCACTACTAGGGCAACTGCTATAAAAAGAAGCTCAATACTCATAAGAAAGGATATACCTATTTACTATAATTTCGGTGGATATTCGAAGATTAATAAAATATTTAGCACCATATGAGCATTTTACGATAATTGTGAATCTGAAAAACCTAAATGTTGCTTGGCAGAGCTCTTTCTAGATAAACGAAATACATTAATAAAGTAGGGATGAAAACAATAAAACCTGTTAGCCACATCTTCCAATTGTGGAATTTAACAAAGCCCGCCCACCATAACATTCCAACTGCAAACATGAGCCCAAACCACCAAAACAGTGGTAGTGATGATAGAGATGCAAGCAACATAAATACTAGAATATTTTCATGCGAAGAAGATATAGCAGAATCTTCATCAGTATTAACCTGAATATTTGTAGGGAGTTTTCCTGTTTTCTTATCAATCAATTGTGTTGGTTCAGAAACTTTACTTAAGTCATTTTCAACTAAGTCAGCTTTAACAATCAAACGTTGTGCAGCAGAAAATTTAGGGTGACATGTAGTCAGAGTTAGCGTTGCTAAATTATTTCCTTGTGAATCTTTAGTAGGTTCAATAACACTTACATCGCTTGGTTTTACTGTAAATGGTTTTCTAGATACTGAATATGTAAAAGTATCAGTAAGCGTTTTTATAACAATCTTGTCACCCACATCTAGTTCATCGAGCCTATTAAATGGAGCTCCATATGTGGTTCTATGTCCAGCGATTGCTGCATTCCCAAATTGCCCAGGGAGTGGGGTATTTGAGTAATGTCCAGGGCCTTTTTGTAAATCATTTTTATTTGTACCAGCAACAATAATATTGCTAACGCCAATTTTATCAATGCGAATAGATGCAATAGCTGAGCCTGCAATAGGAATGTCTATAACAGGAGGTACGGTAGTTGCACCAGGAACGGTTGTGGCTCCAGGAATAGTAGTAGTTATATTGGCCTTATCTTTTGCTTTTAGTGCAAGCTGAAATTCATTTTCTAACCTATTTTGGCTTCTAGCCTCAAAGAAATTTGTACCCCAAAGTTGATATGCAACAAAAAGAAGAAGAATTAAGCCAAGGGCTATCATCGCGCGACCTATTAATGAAATAACTTCTCTTAATCTATCTGCCAACATATAGTTCCTTATATAAATACTGGTACATACTAGCCCTAATATTGATAAAAAATAGACATCTTATTCTATAACTTGTATTGCATTGCTAGGAAAGATCCTAATTCGCATAGAATAATTATGTGAGTCAAATAATTTGTGAAAGTATTGTAGTTACAAAAGGGGAATTCCCAGCAATATGTGATGCAACTTTCCATATTGAAGGACCGGGCGCTTGTTTTATTGTCGTAACAGGAGAAAATGGGTCAGGAAAAACAACATTGCTAAAATCAATAGCAGGCATTAACCCTATTACTCGAGGGAAAATGACTGTTAATGATACTGATGTTAAGAAAAATGTTATTGACCTAAAGAGGACCGCTACTTACATAGGTCATGAATTTAATTATCTTAACCAGTTCAAAGTACTAGAACATTTAGAGCTCAACCAAAAACTTGATTTGCATTCTAGAACTAATGTGAAAGAAATAGAAGGCTTTAAAATATTATCCATATCGGAAGCATTAGATTTTTGTCGACTATCAAAAAGAAAAAACCTGTTCATTGAAGATTTGAGTGTAGGGCAACAAAGACGTTTACAGCTTGCATGTGCCTTTATGCGTTCTACAGATCTGGTCTTAATAGATGAGCCACATGCTGGTTTAGATGCGAATTCAAAGGATGTATTCGATGAATTATTTGGACAACAATTCATATCAGGTCGCTCATTGATCATTGCTACACATGATGCTAAAAGGATCTTGCATTTAGCAACAGATTTTTTAGAGATAAAAAATGGTGTTGTAAATCACGTTAAGAATGTGCAGGACATATGATAACGATTGTACTTTCTGTATTAAAATCTCAAATACGTAATAAATCATTAGCATTTAGGACATTCCCATTTGTCGTACTTATTTTATTCATTTTTGCATTCGCTTTTGATCCTGATTCGGGTTTGATTGAAAAAGTTTCACCAGGATTATTTTGGTTGAGCATACTTTTCGGTTCGACCTTTGTATTCACTTCTCAAATGGAAAATAAAAGTGAATCAAAATTTTTCTCATCTTACGGGATTGATCCTGTGACAATATTTTTTGCCAGAATAATGATAAATATTGTCGTAATATTTGTTTTAGCGATATTTAGCGGGATTATCACTATCATTTTATATTCTCCGCCAATTGCGAATATAGGATTATTATTGCTGGTGATAACATCAACAACTATTGCACTAAGTTCAGTTGGTGCTATTTATACACCTTTAGTGGCACGAGCAAAAGATTCAGGACAGCTCCTATCCCTACTAGTTATACCAGTATTAATACCAGTATTTATAAGTGCAATTAAAGCAACAGAAATAATATTTAGCATAAGTTTAGGCAATGTGTGGCCGTGGATTGGCCTAACTACCATCTTCTCAGCTTTATATTTATCGGCTGGCGCATTGGCTGCTTCCTCGATATATGATTAAGGTACAGCTTATGGATTTATGTCTACACTATGAGATACAAGAAAATGTGGATAAACCGATTGTGGATAACTTGTTTTAAAAGGCTAATCCCCAGCATCATTTAATGGGGTTGAATTCTTAAAAAATTGACCTATTGCAATAGCATTGAATATAGAAATGAAAAGCTTACTCCCAAATAAAATTCGTCCAGTTCTAACAGCCCTAGTCGTTATAAGTCTCGGTGCTCACGCATACTTATCTTTAATATATTCTCCAAAAGATGAGATTCAAGGTGATGCCGTACGACTCTTATACCTACATGTACCTGCTGCTTGGCTAGCTTATGTATCTTTTGCTGTTACCACCCTTTGTTCAGTGCTTTACTTGATACCTAAAACACGTTCTAACGTGTACGATATTCTAGCTGGGGCAAGTGCAAAAGCGGGTATAATTTT
>JAGPDB010000026.1 GCA_018057765.1 Acidimicrobiia bacterium | reverse complement strand
GATTTAAAGGCAGTGTTTACAAGTCCTGATGTTGTTATATTAAAAGATTTATATCGCTTAGCTTTTTATGATGATGAAAGCCATATAGTACAGACAGATGGATACAATGCCTTGAGCCTGAATTTCCCACCGTATCCTTTTGAGAATATTCGACAAGGTTTAACTGTTGAACTCAATGAAATCGCAAGCGAAGTGATGATGAGGATTTATAATATACAAACTGGAGAGTTGGAAGATAAATATGGCAATGGAGTTCTTTCCGATAGATTTCCAACTGCAGAATATAATGCTGGTACTGATAGTTATAAAAATTTAGTAGATGAAAATTATCTAGCGGATTATTATGAGGCAATAATCGCTGCGAAAACACCTTTGATTATCGAGCATTTAATACATCAAACATTCTTAGAAATGCTTGAATATATGAAACAAAATGGAAATAAAATTCCATCAACGCGCGAAATAGTAAAAATAGTTGCAGAACAATTTAGAAAGGCAAAAATTTCACTAAGTTTAAAAGCCGTCGAATTACTAGGGGAACAAGATCTGAAAAGCGTGTTATTACCCGATGAACCTCTATTGAGAGATGTTGCAGTTGACCAATGGCGTGGCGGAATGTGTCATATTCGTACCGGCGAATTTCCTAAGCTAACAGATACAATGGGCAATCAGATTGAATGGCAACCTGCAGGCTTTGTCTTAAGTGAGGTTGCAGGGGCAAGTACGAATCCTTTAATGTTAGATTATTAGTTTTATTCAAGTTTGCGCTTTGTCTCAATTGGTCATAAGATATTCATCATAATTACACCTACGGATGGAGCCTAAATGTCAACTGCAGTAAAACCTACAATACCCATTCGAGATTCTTCAGGTAATGATCACCCTGTAAATGCATCAAAATTTGTTACAACTATCCCTGTGAATTTTTTTGTTAAAAGCCCGGAATTGGTTGATAGTTATGTCCCATTTTTTATGACAGCGGCAGAAATCATTAAGATTAAACAAGAGCGTAATCTTTACAATGGTGCGAGATTCTCAAGGGTTAGTATTTCGATACCACTACCATCAGATCGTGGAGCGAAAAGTAATATTGACGGAGAGAACTCATACCAACAAGTACTATTATTCGTCTCTCCGGAAGATTCAGTGTCGGGTGCTTTTGCTTTCGGTAATGAACATTTTGGGATTTTGAGCCCCGAAGATCAAATCTTTATTGCTCGCAATATTGATGTGCAACATTTCGTTGAGAAAAATGAAATGAGTAAACTTTTTCATTTATTGCGGGCGGAACTAAGCAGTACTCCAGTTATTAGAACTAAAGAAGCTATTGAGCTATTATTAAAAAGAGCTGATGTTGATGTTATATTTAAGGAAAAATATTTAGCGCGACATTTAATTTCTGTGCACTTACATAATACGATTCAACATAGGGAAGATACTCATGGCTTTAAACCAGATATTGGGGCATTGTCAACAAGCTCAAAACTTGATCTAAAAGGTACTGGAATTTCTCTAGAAAATGTGTTTGCTCGAATGCTGAAAATTAAAGATCAAATTAGACCTTTTGAAGTTTTGTTACTTGCGCATACTCAACTCGATGTAAGTGAAGCTCTGTTGCGTAACTACTTTATTAATGGAGTGCGTTCAGTACTTGAAAATAAAGAAGTGGCATCATCTGAATTGAATACTCCGGATATCTCTGATGCAACCGTACGCGAATTAAGATCTGCACTTGCCCTAGTTGGTGATCCAATAAATCTTCAATTGGGAGCCGAACTTTCGTCAGTACATCTATAATTACCAACCCCGTCTTGACCAGGCATCAATAGAATCTTTTTCGTTACCAATCGTTGTTGAATTTCCGTGACCTGGTAGTACTAGAGTTTCGAAATCTAAAGTCATCAAACGCGACTCTATTGATTTCATAATTGTTAAAAAATCCCCACCCGGCAATTGTGTATTGCCTGGTCCTCCAGGAAAAAGAGTATCGCCAGAAAACAGAAAAGGCGTTCCTTCGATTTTTATGCAAATAGAACCAGGAGTATGACCAGGAGTATGCATAAGCTTTAATCGCAATTTACCAACTTCAATAATATCCTCATCATTTAATATAAAATCATAACTCGGCAACATTTGTGCATCATCTAGATGAACTCCAACATCTATACCAACATTGCGTAAATGTGCAACAGCACCAATATGATCAAAATGACCATGCGTTGTAATAACTTTACGTACGTTCATCTGTTTACATATATCTTCTAACATCTCGTTCTCATCAGCAGCATCGATAAGAATAGCCTCACCAGATTGTGCACAAAATATCGTAAAAACATTGTTATCAAGTGGTCCAACTACCACATGATCAACTGCTATATCGGAGTTCTCGAAAATGATCGCCATATCTATTAACATAATACAATGGATTTAAAGGACACACCAAAGGAAGCAGAATTTAGAGAAGAAATTCGCACATGGTTAAATACCACTTTAGAAGAGAATCCACATTTTAAAATAAGTAGAGACTTCGCTGGAACAATTGATGACCAAGATTGGGATCTGAGAATACAATGGGAAAAAATACTCGGTAAAGACAAATGGTTAGGTCTAACTTGGCCCATCGAATATGGAGGACGCGGAGCAGCACCAAGCGAACTTTTAATTTTCCATGAAGAATATGCGAAATCTGGTGCTCCTGCACGCGCAAGTTTTTTTGGCGAAGGTCTTTTTGCTCAAACACTTTTACTTTATGGAACAGAAGAACAAAAAAAATATTATCTGCCACGTGTACAGTCTTGTGAACATATCTGGTGTCAAGGTTACAGTGAGCCAAATGCTGGTTCGGATCTAGCTGGAATAAAAACTACTGCAGTACTCGACGACGACCACTGGACTATTAACGGTCAAAAAACTTGGTCGACACTCGCACATAAAGCAAATATGTGTTTTGTCGTTTGTCGAACCGATAAAGAAGCTGGTGCAATTAAGCCTCAAGCTGGTTTAAGTTTTTTGCTTGTGCCGATGGATGATAATGGCGTTGAAGTTCGGCCGATAAAACAAATAACAGGTGCTGTTGAATTTAACGAAATATTTTTTACTAATACTCTTGCGAATAATGATTGCGTTCTCGGCGAAGTTGGTGATGGATGGAAAGTTGCGATGGCAACATTAGGTTTTGAGCGTGCAAGTGCATTTCTTGACCAACAGGCATTATTTAGCAAAGATTTTAGTAGATTAGTAGAAATCGCAAAAGAATTAAGTGTCGATACTGACCCACTAATAAGACAGAAATTTGTACAAAGTTATATTGGTTTACAAACAATGCGACTAACTGCAATACGAATGTTGCCGAAACTTTTAGTCCAGGGGAAGGAAATAGGGCCACGTTCAAGTATCTTAAAATTAAACTGGACCAGATGGTTTAAAGAATTCGGATCACTAGTTGATGATGTCCAAGGCACAAAGGTTTTAGTTACAGAGACCACATCGAAAACTTCAGATGAATTAACAGGTATTTCAAAAGTTGCATTGAGTTCTTTGGGCCCATCTATATTTGCTGGAACAACAGAAATACAAAAAGACATAATTGCCAACCACGTTTTAGGACTGCCACGATGACTGAAAAAATAGGTGTGTAGTATATGAAATTTGCACTAAACGAAGAACAAATAGCATTAGAAGATGCAGTTAAAGATTTCTTTAAATCCAAAGTGACTTCTGGCGTAATTAGACACGCTATGGAAAACACGGCCGGTATTAATTTTGACATTTATAACACAATGAGAAACGAATTAGGTTTAACTTCACTAATCATTGAAGAGCAATACGGCGGTTTTGGTGCAAGCGATTTAGAGTTAAATATTGCAATGATACAACACGGATATTACCTTGTTCCTTCACCTTTGCGCACACAAACATATACAACAATTTTGATACAGGAATGTGCAAATCAAGAATCTAAAAATCATATACTGCCTAAAATTCTTGCCGGCGATGACATAGGAGCAGTAGTTAGCGATGAAAGTACTCTTAAAGATCTGGTCATAAATGACGGCAAAATAAGTGGAACAATAGAAAGAGTATTATTTCTCGAATATGCAAGCCATATAACTTTCGTTTATGACGGATCTCTCATAGATATTGAGCTCAAAGATGAAGGTATAAATATTAAAGCACAAAAATCTATTGACCAAACTCAGCCAATTAGTAAGATAACTTTTGATAATACAAAATGTTACGTAATTTCTGATGGTGATATTTCAAAACAATACGAAATAGCAAAAGCGCGTATGGCAATTTTATTATCAAACGAAATGTTTGGCTGTGCATCATCGGCATTTGATATGTCTCTCGCATACGCCAAAGAACGTCAACAATTTGGAAATGCCATTGGAAGTTTTCAATCGATAAAACACAAACTTGCAGAAATGTATCTTGAATTACAGAATGCAAAATCATTATGTCAATTTGCAGCCTATATTTCCAGTATTAGAAATGACGCCAAAGATAAGAATATACATTTATCAGAAAATGAGAAAGATATTCGTCATGTCAGTTCTATGGCTAAATACTATGTAACAAAAATCTTTAACAATATAGCTCACGAAAACATTCAAATTCATGGTGGTATTGGTTTTACTTACGAACATGATGCTCATCTATATTTAAAGCGCTTTATGGCAACTAAATTTGAGTTTGGTGGACAAGATGAACATACTAAATTATTAGCTGAAGATATATTTAACTAGAATGTCAATATGCCACTAATCATCATCATTTCAATCGTTACAGTGTCGCTATTACTAAGTGTATTTTTTATTTTAAGAGATGCAAAAAGTTTTGCATTAGCTCCACCCACGCCACTAATAGATTTAGATCGAATGTATGATTATATTTTCTCCAACTTAGATGAAGAAGCCGGTAAAGCTGTTACACCATTAGAGTTAAAGAAAATTATCGAAGATTTTGTTGAGTTGTTTAGTAAAAATGAACTCATCTCCGACAATCTAATTTCACAAAATCCAGCTATTGGAGATATAAAATTTACTCCCGATCATATTGCGACTGCTATAAAGAACCAAGATCTTGACTTAGATGTTAGAGCAATTGAAATAAAAAAAGTTGTAACTCTGGCATTGTCCTACCTAAGTGATATTGGTGCTTTAATATAGAGCTATGGAATCAGTACTTGAATCAGATGGAATAAAATTAGCCGCACATTGGGGGATTCCTACACAAAATGCTCGCCGTGTTGGGGTAATAGTTGTTCATGGTATACCAGTTGGGGTTAATGGTGGTGCCACATTTGCTTCTAGTTATCCTGAATTTGCAGATCGTATTACCAAGGAAAATGGTGTAACTACTTTATTTTTCTTGATGCGTGGAGTTGGAGATTCTCCTGGCGAATTTTCTGTGCGTAATTGGAAGAGAGATATCCGAGCAGCTATTGATGCAATGGAGGCAACTGGTGCTGTTGATGACATAATTTTGCTCGCTTCATCACTTGGTGGAGTCCTATGTTTAGAACAAGCATCTTTTGATAGAAGAATTACTGGGCTAATTTTAATTTCTACACCAAGTTCTGTGCAGGGTTGGATTAGAAATGAAAAACAATTTATTTCACAAATGCGTGTTGTAGGTTTACTCCATGATGAGCAATATCCTTCTGACCCTAAAGTGTGGATACAAGAATTCAAAATTTTGGATCCATTATTAGTAAATAATCGTATTAAAGAATTACCAATTTTTATTTTGCATGGTGATGAAGATCTAGTGGTTGATGTCTCTAGCGCAAATTTGCTAGAAGCCGAGTTGGGTGTACTGTGCGAAAAGAGAATAATTAACAATGCAGGTCATAGACTCCGATACGATCCAAGAGCAGTTGCTTCAATATTTGGTTGGATAGATAGGTTTATGCATATTGCACCTCAAGATGAATTTGTTAGCGAAGAAGATATAGGCCAAAATTCGCCTTCTGCGGATTACTAGTTCGTCCGGTTTATGCAGGGTCCGTCCTTGCAGTCTCATGCAGGGTCCGTCCTTGCAAGTCCCTTGCAAGCCGATCCGAGGGTAGTTGAGGAATCTCAACGATCCTTAATGCACTGATTCCGCCCAGGATGACGGCTACTAACATTTTCGTTTAGAATATTGCTATGAAGGCTTTAGTTTTATCTGGTGGTACAGGGTCGCGTTTGCGTCCAATAACTTATACTTGCGCGAAGCAATTGGTCCCGCTTGCAAATAAACCTGTTTTATTTTATGGCTTAGAAGCAATTGCTGCAGCTGGCATCACCGATGTAGGAATTATTGTTGGTGATACTGCCATTGATATACAGTCTGCAGTGCGCGATGGTTCTCAGTTTGGAATTAACGTAACTTATATTCCACAAGATTCACCCGGCGGATTAGCACAATGTGTATTGATTGCGAAAGAATTTCTAGGTGATGATGATTTTGTAATGTATCTAGGTGACAATGTTGTACTCGGCGGTATAACCGATTTTGTAACGAATTTTGTTGAACAAAAACCTAATGCAATGGTGCTATTAAACAAAGTTGAAGACCCAAGACAATTTGGTGTTGCTGAAATAAATGATGATGGAACATTGATACGTCTTGTTGAAAAGCCACAAGAACCAAAGTCAGATTTGGCACTTGTAGGTGTTTATATCTTCGACAAAAATATTCATGATGCGGTAAACTCAATTCAACCAAGTGCGCGCGGTGAACTAGAAATTACTGACGCTATCCAATGGTTAATTGATAATGAACGCGAAGTAAAACAGCACACCTTAGATTCACCTTGGATCGACACTGGTAAATTACAAGACTTGCTTGAAGCTAACCGTATTGTATTAGACGAAATCAATTCTCGAAACGATGGCGATGTTGATGATGCTTCAAATATTGAAGGTCGTGTAATAATTATGGCTGGTGCAAAAATTACAGGTTCTACAATTCGGGGTCCTGTTGTTATTGGCGAAAATGTTATCGTCGAAGATAGTTATGTTGGGCCGTATTCTTCTATTGCTAATAATTCTCAAATTCTAAGTAGTGAATTAGAACACAGCGTTTTAATGGAGGGTGCAATTGTTAGGGGAGTAACTCGTATTGTTGATTCACTTATTGGCAGAGATGCGATTTGTGAGAGAGATGCTCGTCAACCAAGTGCATATCGTGTGATGATTGGCGATACTTCAACTGTTAAAATCCCTTAACTCTTGAAGTTAAACCTTTTAAGAGATTGCAGATTTGTATGCGTCGATGTGTACTTGTACACATTTTTCCCAAGAGAAACTACTAGCACGTTTAACTGCTTTTTTTGAATAATCTATACGAGATTTTTCATCTCCTAATAATTGTTTTAAATAAATAGACAATTTTTTCTCGTCACCAGGTTTAATCAATAATGCTCCAGCACTAACGCCACTTCCAGCAACTTCTTTCAAACTCGAGGTATCGGTGGTTATTGTGGGGGTGCCGCAAGCCATAGATTCCAAAACAGGCAATCCAAAACCTTCATATAAACTTGGGTATACAAATACTTGAGATTGGCGCATAAAAGCCCCAGCTTCAATATCGCTGAGGCGTCCTGGGAAAATTATTCTTGAAGCAATCCCTGATTTAACTACTAATTCACGAATGTCATCAACACCCCAGCCTTGTGCACCAGCAATAATAAGTTTTACATCGCTGAAATCTTTTGCAATATTAGTAAATGCTTCAATCAGCGTAGGTATAGATTTTCGTGGTTCTAATAGCCCCAAAAAGCCAATATAATTACCTGAAATTCCTCGATTGGATAATAAGTCAATATCGATATTTCGACGTTTATCTGTTTTAGATTCATAGGAGAAGAATCTTTTCTTGTCGAATCCTAATTGTGCAACAAATACATTGTCCTTAATATCGAAAATATTTTCTACATCTTTTGCACTACTGTTTGAAACTGTAATTATGCAATCGGCTTTTTTTACAACAAAGGGAATCATCTTAGAAAAATATAATGCTTTCTTTAGATGATGCATATCTTTGTGCGTCAACATAGTTGTGTCATGTATAGTGACAACGCTTTTAGTTTTCATCTTAAAAGGTAGTTGATAGTGTGGACCATGAAAAACATCAACACCTAAAGAATCTACAAAGACACCTAAACGATAAGCCTGATATGACATACGTGTAGCAATATGGTTTGGTGCAACATTATGAATTTTAGAATTAGGAGCAAACTTTTTAAAACGCTCAGCATCTTCTTTACGAGTAATTAGGTGTAGTTCAATTTCTTCGTTTAAATCTAGTAATTTAACAATCTCTTTAACGTAATATCCAGCACCAACTAAATGTTCAGGCGTGGCACTAGCATCAAAAGCAATTTTTAAAGGTTTTAAAGTCATAGGGCCAACAAACTACCTTTTATTGCGCCAGATACGTAGTGCTTCACGATAAGCAGCAACATGAGCACGCGCAGAAGATTCCCAAGTAAAACTTTTAGCTCTAACATAACCTCGTTCTGCCTGATCGTTACGAAAATCTACATCTTGCGAAATTTTTACTATTGCTTCAGCCCAACTTTGTGAATCAAGAGGATCAAGTAAAGTTCCAGCATCTCCAACAACTTCAGGTAATGATGCAACGCCACTAGCAATTACAGGGGTGCGACTCGCCATTGCTTCTAAGGCAGGCATTCCGAATCCTTCGTAAATGCTTGGTACACAATATACGATTGCTTGTCGCATCAATGCGTTTAAAATATCGTCTTCAATTCGTCCGAGTTCGTAAACGAAATCTCGATCTAAACCATTTACGTCTCCCCAGCCACGTGGGCCAACTAATACAAGTGAAATATCTTCGCCAGTTTCACGAGCTTCTTCAACAGCACGCACCAACATTGGCAAATTCTTACGAGGCTCAATTGTTCCAACTGCTAGAACGAAACGTTTTGGTACCTGAATACTATTTACTAATTCTTCATCGTGTGATGAGTCGATGTCTTGATGAATTTTTATGCCGTGAGGTATCACGTGGATCAAATTTGGATTAACACCTTCTCGAACTAATTCATCGTGAGTAAATCTCGACGGAACAATAAGTGCGCATGCTTCATTGCGAGCAATTTTGAGCCCCTTGGTATGAAATCGAACCCCACGCTTAGAAAAAGCTCCTGGGTGTCGCATGAAAGCAATATCGTGTGCTGTGACTACTAATGGTTGGTTGGGAGATGGTGGCACTGCAAAAGATGGTGCATGTATTATGTCGCCCTCAATGCCTAGATCGCGATTTCTAAAACGGTGCCACAATTCATATTCAAGTCGATAATTCAATCTTGACACACGTTTATATCGTGGTGGAGCATCTTGAGGTGATTCAGCACACGCAAACGTATATAGAGTCACTTCGTCTCGTGGTAAAGATTCAATCAAGGAACGTGTGTATCGTCCAATTCCGCCTGGAATCGGTTGTGTTATTTGACCTACGTGTAGAGCAACTTTCATATATAAAACCTATTTCTCTATTTTGCCTCTGTGATTTTAGTATATAGATTTGCTAATTCATTGGCTGTTTTGTCCCATGAATATTTTTTTAACTCAATATCACCATTTTTTATTAATTTTGTACGCAATTTCTCATCGCCAAGTAGCAAATTTATGCCTCTTGCTATGTCGCTAACAGAAAATGCGTCAACAAATTCGCAAGCGGTGCCACCTATTTCTTCAAGCGAGCCTTCTTTGGATGCAACTATGGCAGTATTGGTAGACATCGCTTCGAGTATTGGTAGGCCAAATCCTTCATAGATGCTCGGGTATGCCAACATTAGCGCATTTTTCAAAATATACGAACGGTCATTATCGCTTACTGAGCCTGTGATTGTTATTCGTGAACGTGCATTGTAAGAAAGTTTTGATAGCGCTAAATCTATTTGTGGTCGTGCTGGTCCGTCGGGTCCAACCAGCAACAAACGTATATGTGGATTTTCTTTATAAACTTCTTCGAAAGATTCAATAAGACGTGCATGATTTTTTCTAGGTTCTAACATTCCTATGCTCAAAATATATGGATCTGCATTAACTAGCTTTTTGATTTGCTCGCTTGGTTGATTTTGCGTAATTGTTGGCGTGCCAAAAGGAATAATATGTATTTTTGAAATGTCGGTTAACTCATCAGCAAAATATTGTTCAATATCTAACTTGATTGCTTGTGTTGGAACGTGGATATGTGCGCCAGCAGAAATCCTTTTTCTAATAATCGGTAGCAACCCTCGCACTTTTGAAGATACCAATTCTGGAAATTTGACCATAGTTGCATCGTGAATGGTGATTAATAATGCAATACCCTCAGTAATGGGTGGTGCTAAATAGTTAGTTGCATGAATCATGTCGATTTCACCAAGCTGGTTTTTCAAAGTTGGCCAGCGCGAGAATTTCCATGTGTTTAAAAGCGCTCTAGCTGGAACTGTTACAAAATGGGTATTTTCTGGGAGTTCTTTAGCGTATGCTTTTGCTTTATAGCTCAAAGCATATGGCTCTAATTTGATGTCCTTTTTTTCGGAAATAGCATCATACATGTGTGAAACAACTTGGCCTATACCTGTACGCAATCCTATAGATGGAGTCATATCGAAGCTCACGCGTATTTGGTCTTGGTTCACGTTTATATCATAATTGATTTAGCTTATCTCTCTTGGTATTGAATTGATTCTAACTATTACCGATCTTAGTAATAAAACTATTAAACTATTTTTTAATGAGTACAAGCAAAAGTCCCCGCGTTATGTCAGCTAGAGCATCAGTATTAACTAGATGTAGCGAAGTAATTAAGTATCGTGAATTGTTAGTCGGTATGGTTCGTAAAGAACTTAAAGTTAAATATAAAAATAGTGCGCTTGGTTTCTTTTGGACGATGCTAAACCCTGCTCTATATATCATCATTTTTTGGCTGGTGTTTACTAAATTTCAACCTAATGGTGTTCCTGAATTTGTTATATTTTTTGCATCGGGTCTTTTAGTCTGGAACCTTTTTACGGCTGCATTAAGTGGTGCTACTAGTTCAGTTGTTTCTAACGCTGGTATTGTCAAGAAAGTATATTTCCCTAGGGAGATTTTGCCATTGGCGGCAGTGGGGGCAGCAATTGTTCATTATTTGCTTCAGATGGTTGTTCTAATTGGGATGTTGGTTGCTTTTCAACACAACATTAATTGGTCGTTAGTTTGGTTAATGCCTTTTGGTCTATTGACGCTATTGGTTTTTGTGAGTGCGCTTGGTATTTTATTTTCTGCAATTAATGTTTATTCTAGGGATATGCAACATCTACTAGAACTCATTTTACTTGCATGGTTTTGGCTGACACCTGTTGTTTATCCTTATAAAGAATTTCATACTAATGGTTTTTTTGGCTTAGTAGCTAAGTTGATTCGTGCTAATCCTATGGCTGCGATTATTACACCTTTTCAAAAGGTTATATATGTTAACGAGCGTGTAAAATCTACTCTTAAACCACACAATTATATGAATATTTTACCTGATCAAAGTTTGATGTGGTATGTTCGTAATCTTTCGTTAACATTGGCATTTTCTATTGCCTTATTTTTCTTTGCAATGCGCATATTTGATAAAGCGCAAGGCAACTTTGCTGAGGAGCTATAAATTATGGCAAGTGCAATATCAATTAAAGGTGTCTCTAAAAAATTCACACTTTCTAGCGAGAAACACCAAACTTTAAAAGAACGTGTTATCCATATTGGTCGAGGTACCCATGATGATTTTTGGGCGCTAAATGATATTTCGATTGAAGTTGAAGAGGGAACAACATTTGGTTTGATCGGCCATAATGGCTCAGGCAAGTCAACGTTGTTAAAACTAATTGGCGGCATTTTACAACCTACTTCTGGCGAAATTATTACTCATGGTCGTATTGCTGCTTTGCTTGAATTGGGTGCTGGTATGCAACCTGACTTAACAGGTAGAGAAAACATTTTCTTAAATGGTTCTATTTTGGGTTTGAGTAAAAAAGAATTGGCTAAACGTTTTGATGAGATAGTCGAATTTAGTGAATTAGAAAAGTTTATTGATACTCAGGTTCGTTTTTATTCTTCTGGTATGTATGTGCGTCTTGGTTTTGCTGTAGCGGTTAATGTTGATCCAGATATATTATTGGTTGATGAGGTGCTAGCTGTTGGTGATGAACTCTTTCAACGTAAATGTTTAGAACGTGTTAAGCAATTCCAACGCGAAGGTAGAACTATTATTGTTGTTACCCATTCTGTAGATCAGATACGTGCGATTGGTACTTCTTGCGCTGTTCTAGATCATGGTAATCTGATATTTACAGGTGAGCCTACTGATGCAATTCGTGAATTTCGTGAACGCCTATTTGTTGGAGATAAACCTACTGCTGAAATAGTAAATGAGGATCCAGAAATAGCAAAATCTGATGACGCTGATGGTGTTGTAATCGTAAATGGTGTTATTGCGGATGAGGCTAGTATCCACCATAAGAAAATTCGTATAACAGGTGCTGGTTTTTCTAATCCAAAAGATGCAGAAACTAACAAGATTCGTACAGGTGGGGCACTTCAAGCACAAATTAGTTGGGAAACAACTGTACCAGTTGATAATGTGAATTTTTCTTTCGAGGTTTACGACTCTTATGGCGCATTGGTTTTTGAAGCGAACACTCAAGATAATCCTTCAGGTGTTCTTGATGGTCATGGTAATGTCTGGTTTTCTTGGAAAGAAATCCCACTTGCTGATGGAACATATCGCGCTAATGTTGGTATAACTTCACATGATGGCGGTGTTGTCTATGACTGGCTAGAAGCTAAATATGATTTTGAAGTCACAAATGATTTTAAAACTTTAGGCTTATTGCACATTCCAGTACAATCAGAAATCAGTATTGTTAAGTCAAATGGAGAATTAGCAAATGGCTAGTAAATCTAAGGATATAAAAGATTCTAAAGTTGATATTTCGAAAAGAATTGAGCAGCGTGTAGCTGAGCTTAAAGCCTCTAATTCTTATGATCCACGTCGTGAAAATGAGTTAAATGAAATATACGACAGGTATGTTCCTCCTCATTCTATGGCACAAACTTCTCATCTCGTAGATGTTGCAGAACGCGATGCTTATGTTGATCCTTTCCCTCCAATAGCGAGCAATAAGAAAGCTGGAGTTATTCTAAAGAAGGGTATACGAGTTGGTTTTGGTTGGTATGCACAGTTTCTATCTCAACAGATATCTACTTTTGGTTCAGGTGTTACGCGTGCTTTGAGGTCTATTGATTCCGACGTTGAAGAATTGAAAAGTAAGGTTGCTGCTAAAAAAGTTCCTAATTTTATATATTCTCTCGATTTAAATAATGTTGATGATAAAATATTTGAACTCATTTCAAAATCGACAAATCAATTGGATAGCGTTGAGCGAACTATAGTTTCTGATTCGCTTGATAATTCTTATCTGGCTGATTTGTCAAAAATTTCTGATCATTTAATTGTTGTAGATGAAAGAGCACAGGCTTGTTCAGCAGTTGATGGTGAAATAGATTCCCGGAAACAAAATATTAGCGAATTTATTAATAAATTAGAGGATGATTCGATTGACTTAATTATTTTAAGTGGAATCATAAATTTTTATGATCTTTCTTTTCGTCTAGAAGTATTTGATAGTTGTGCTCGTGTTTTAAAAACAGATGGTCAACTAATTTTTGTTGCCAATACTGATATTATAAATTTTTCATCAGATCAAAAATGCGCACTTGATGTTTTAAATACAAATATTTTATCTGCATCAACTAATGAGAAAATATTAAATGAGTATTTTTCTGATATTGAAACAGGATATTGTGGTGAAGTTCTTGATTTGGATCAGAACGGAAATACGAAGTTAAATAGTGATACTTTGGACCAAGAATTTCCTGTAACTGTTTTCACTTGCACAAATAAAAGTTAATTCTTAACAATGATCTATCAAGTTTTACCAAGTATTGCAAAGTTTGATGCTATTAGTCAGCATGCTATTCGTATTGATAGTGAACTAAAAAAAAGAAATATAGAAACTCAACTTGTGGCTGAACATATTGGTGCTGAATTTGTTAATTTAGTAAAAAAGCCTACTGAAATAGTTACTTTTGATAATTCGCATGTACTGTATCATTTAAGTATTTCTAATCATGTTAGTGAAATGATTTTTAATTCTACTGCTGATGTAGATATTTGGTATCACAATATTACGCCCGCTAAATATTTTGAATCCTGGGAACCATTTATTTCCCTTGAATTGCGTATTGCAAGATACCAATTGGCTCAAATGGCTATACGTGCTAGGAGAGGCGTTTGTGCATCTGTATTCTCTGAAAAAGAATTACAAGCTAATGGTTGTATAGATACTTTGGTTATGCCTGTGCTTTTTGATGCTAAAACAAAAGTTGCGGTTAGTTCAACAACTGGAATTACTCGAAAGAATGTTGCAACATCAATACTTTTTGTAGGACGTTTTGCTCCACACAAAAGAATAGAAAAGTTGATAGAAACTTTTTCTATGTATCTTGATCTTGTTGATAGTAAGGCTCAATTACATTTGGTGGGTTCTAAAGCATCAGAATGGTATCAAGATTCTATTTATCAACTTATCAATGAGCTAAAAATAAAAAATAGTATCATTTTCCATAACCATATTAGCGATGGCGAACTTACTGCACTTTATGCTCGTGCTGACATTTTTTTATGTATGAGTGAACATGAAGGTTTCTGTGTTCCGCTTGTTGAAGCTATGTGTAATGAGCTTCCTATTGTTAGTTCTAATGGTGGTGCAATTGGCGAAACTCTAAATGGTGCTGGAATATTACTAGACGTCGATTCTGATTTAATTGATTATGTTGCTGCTATAGATTTGGCGGTTAATAATAAAATTGTTCGTAGCGAATTAATTGAGAGTTCGAAAAAATCTGCAAAAATTTTAGATTTAGATCTTGAAACTAAACGTGCTGTTGATTGGCTTACTTTTAGTGGTGAATTTTCTAAGAGTAAGGTAGTCAATCATGCTTAAACATTGTTTTGCAACTATTGAACATTCAGCTGTTGGTAATCATGGTCTTGCTATAAATGATGCTATGGCAGAAAATGGTTTTGATCTTGAAATGTATAGCGAAACTATTCGTCCTGAATTTCGCAATAGGGTTATTGACTTTGAAACGTTTAAAAAAGATTTGCGTAGTGACGACGTTGTTTTTTATCAGTTTGCTAACCCTTCTCCTATGGCGGATCTTTTATATGAGCGAAAATGTCGTCTTGTTTTGAATTATCACAGTATTACGCCAGCATATTTTTTCGATAGGTACGATCTTCATACCTGTGAGGCTATTTCTCGTGCACGTACTCAACTAGCAAGATTGGCTCCCGTATGTAGTGCAGCAGTTGCGGTTTCTGATAGTAATGCGCGAGAATTAATTGAGCTTGGCTATAAAAATGTTGAAGTTATCCCACCGGTTTTTTCTGATGCTTTCTATAAAGCTCAAATTACAAAAATTACAAGGTCCGTCCCTGCGAAATTTGGACAAAGCGACCTAAATCGTTGGCTTTTCGTTGGTCGTATAGCTCCACATAAATCAACTCATAAAATTATTGAAGCGTTTGATTTTTATCTAAGAAATGTTGACAGCCAGGCAAAACTTACTCTTGTTGGTAAAAGTGATGTTCCTCTTTATGGAAAAAAAATTGAAAAGCTGATTGCCGATAGAAACTTGAGTGATTCTGTTGAAATTATCGAAAATTGTCCTCTTGATGAGCTCACGGAAATATATACGACATCATCTGTCTTTGTTTCTTTAAGTCAACATGAAGGTTTTGGTGTGCCACTCGTTGAGGCTATGGCGTCAGGTCTGCCTATTGTGGCTCTAAGAGCTGGTGCTGTTGGTGATACTGTTTCTGGTGCTGGAATACTGATAGATAGCCAGGATCCAGCCACTGTGGCTATGGCTGTAAGTGAAGTCTTAGAAAATACTATTTTAAAAGAGGAACTTATTAATAAGGGACTCATTAGAGCGCAAATGTTTCATCCGGAAGAAACTTTAAAAAGTTATGTCGACTATTTAGCGAAGTGGTATTGATATGAAACTTAGTTTTGTAACTCCTCGCTTTGGTAAAGATATTGTTGGTGGTGCAGAATATGCAATTGGCCAATTGGCAAAAAATTGTGTTGAGTTTGGTGGTGTGCAAGCAGAAATTCTAACTACGACTGCTGGTGATGAGCGTACCTGGTCACAGAAATATGATGTTGGTAGCGAAACTATTGATGGTGTTGTGGTTAAACGGTTTGCAAATAAAGCTATTGTTCGTTCCGAGTTTGATTTGTGGAGCCAAAAACATTTGACCAACCCCGAAAAGATGACTGTCGATGATTTTGAAGAATGGTTGGTGCGTCAAGGCCCATATTCTCCAGATTTATTGAATGCTATAGAAAATTGTGAGAGTCAAGCAGTGGTTTTTCACCCTATGTTGTCTAGCCCAACTAGTCACGGTATTTTTAGAGCAAAAGTTCCTAGCGTTTTACATCCAGCCTTACATGATGAACCATTAGCTCGTATGCCTGGCTATAAAAAGGTTGTTAACCATGCATCGTTTTTGAGTTTTTCTACAGTTTCTGAACAAAAACTTTCTAGCGAACTTTATGGGTCGCAGCTTTCAAAGCAAGCAGTATTGGGTTTTGGTATAGATAGTCTCTTGACTGCGGGTAAGCATGAAGCAGAAAGTATTTTGAATTGTTTTGCTTTAGAAAATGAACAATATTTTATTGTTGTAGGTAGAGTAGATCCAGGTAAGGGTTCTGATCTTGTTGCAGATTTTTTCGAAGAATTTCTAAAGCATGATAAATCGAAAAAACTAGTTTTTGTTGGGCCGGTTTCGCAAACTTCAAAGTTGTTTGATCAAGATTTTTTATCAAGAAATTCAGACAGCATTATTGTTACGGGCATGCTCGACGACGTAGATAAAAATACGCTTATTTCTAATGCCTGTGCACTTATTACTCCTTCTGCTACAGAATCTTTTTCTTTGGTAGTGCTAGAAGCCATGAAGCTAAAAACAGCCGTAATTGTCAACAAGGCTTGTGGGCCAACATTAGAACATGTTCAACTTAGTAATTCTGGATACTTTTTCGAAGATTACGCTAGTTTTCATAGTTGTTTGGCTTTAGCCTCGACTAAATCAAATGAAAATGAAGTTCGTGTAGATAACGGTTTTAAAT
>JAGPDB010000025.1 GCA_018057765.1 Acidimicrobiia bacterium | reverse complement strand
ATATTGCCAAAACATATTGCAGATGCAATTAAATTCCGGCAAACACAAATTAAAAACCTGCTCTAATTTAACTTTGGCTAGCTTTTGCCCTATTCTTTAATTGTGCTTTTGCATAATCTTTATTCATTAGCGCTATGAAATCTATAGAAATCTCTTTAGGGCATGCTGATTGGCATTCACCGTGGTTTGTGCAAGATCCAAAATATTCGTCCATAGTTTCAACCATATTTACAACACGTTCAAAACGTTCAGGTTGTCCTTGTGGAAGTAAATTTAAATGCATAATTTTTGCTGAAGTAAAAAGTTGTGCTGCACTATTAGGACATGCTGCAACACATGCTCCACAGCCAATACATTGAGCTGCATCCATTGCGGTATCTAATACTGCTTTTGGTATTAATGTTAAGTTCGCATCACCAGAAGCGCCAGTAGGTGCATCTATGTAGCCACCAGATTCAATAATACGGTCAAATGCAGATCTATCAACAGTTAAATCTTTGATTACAGGAAAACTAGTTGCACGGAAAGGTTCAACTGTAATAACGTCACCATCATTAAATTTGCGCATATGTAGTTGACAAGTCGTAGTTGCTTTTTGAGGACCATGGGGAGACCCATTAATGACCATAGAACAAGCACCGCATATACCTTCTCTACAGTCTGAGTCAAATGAAACAGGCTCTTCGTTAGAACCTATAAGTCTTTCATTTAAAGTATCAAACATTTCTAAGAAAGACATATCTTCACTAATGTCGTTTACTTCGTAATTTACAAAATGGCCTTGATCTCTGTTTGAATGTTGTCTCCAAACTTTTAATGTTAAATGCATTTTTAAATATTCCTCTTGTTTCGGGGAGGGTTCGAACTGCTTAGCATTGCTGCGCTGTTTCAAACCCTAACGGGGGTTACTTATATGATCTTTGTGATAGTGGTACTTCTTCGAAATCTAACATCTCTTTATTCAATATTGGATTTGATAAATCGCCACTATATTCCCAAGCGGCAACGTAAGCAAAATTTTCGTCATCACGCTTTGCTTCGCCTTCATCAGTCATGTGTTCAACTCTGAAATGCCCGCCACAACTTTCTTCACGATGTAAAGCATCTCGAACCATTAGCTCACCGAATTCTAGAAAATCTAATACTCGGCCAGCTTTTTCTAGAGTGATATTTAAATCATCATCACTTCCAACAACACGTAAGTCTTTATGGAATTCTTCACGAATACGAGCTATTTCAACAAGTCCTTTTTCGAGGGATTCTTTACTTCGTTCCATTCCACAATGTTCCCAAAGCGCTTTTCCTAATTCACGATGAAAATCATCAGGAGAACGAGTTCCTTTTATCGACATCAGCATTTCAATTCGATCACTAACATCATTTTCAGCTTTTTCAAAAACTTCATCTTCTATGGCAACTGGTTTTGTACCAAGTAATGGAGCTAGATATCCACTAATTGTGTTTGGTAGAACAAAATATCCATCAGCCAAACCTTGCATCAATGCAGATGCACCAAGACGATTCGCTCCGTGGTCAGAAAAGTTTGCTTCGCCTAATACGAACAAGCCATCAAGATTGCTCATCAAGTTATAATCAACCCAAAGTCCACCCATAGTGTAATGCAGTGCAGGATAGATACGCATAGGTTGTTTATAAGGGTTCTCGCCAGTAATTCTTTCATACATGTCGAATAGGTTTCCGTAACGTTCACGAATCACGTCTTCACCTAAACGATTTATAGCGTCAGCAAAATCCAAATATACGCCATTCTTTAGTGGTCCAACTCCACGACCTTCATCAACAACAGTTTTAGCATTTCGAGATGCAATATCGCGTGGAACCAAATTTCCAAACGCTGGATATTTACGCTCTAAATAATAATCACGTTCATCTTCAGGAATATCTCCTGCTGGACGAGTTTCATCTTTAGCATTAGGTACCCAGATACGTCCGTCATTTCTAAGAGATTCACTCATCAGCGTAAGTTTGCTTTGGAATTCATCTGAAGCTGGGATACATGTTGGATGAATCTGTGTATAACAAGGGTTGGCGAAAAAAGCACCTTTTTTATGTGCGCGCCACGACGCTGTTACGTTACACATTTTTGCATTTGTAGAAAGATAAAAAGCGTTTGAATAACCACCTGTTGCAAGAACAACAGCGTGACCAGAATGAGATTCAATGTCTCCAGTAATAAGGTCGCGAACAACAATTCCAACTGCTTTTTCATCTTTAGTAACTACATCGAGTAGTTCAGTACGAGGAAACATTTCTACATTACCCAATCCAATTTGATGAGCCAGTGATTGATAAGCACCTAAAAGTAATTGTTGGCCAGTTTGTCCTCGTGCATAGAAAGTACGAGAGACTTGTGCTCCACCAAAACTTCGATTATCTAAAAGTCCACCGTATTCGCGTGCAAAAGGTACACCTTGTGAAACGCATTGGTCAATAATATTCAAACTTTCTTCCGCTAAGCGGTGTACGTTTGCTTCACGTGAGCGAAAATCTCCACCTTTAACAGTATCGTAAAATAATCTAAATACGCTATCTCCGTCATTCTTATAATTTTTTGCAGAGTTAATTCCACCTTGAGCTGCAATTGAATGAGCTCTACGAGGTGAATCTTGAAAACAATAAGCTTTAACTTTGTAGCCTAGTTCTGCCAATGAAGCAGCTGCTGATGCGCCAGCTAAACCTGTACCAACAACAATGATTTCAAATTTCCTTTTATTGGCAGGATTAACTAACTTAATATCAAATTTATTCTTTTCCCATTTTCCAGACATAGGTCCACTTGGAACTTTTGGATCAAGTTTTGATGAGGTTTTTTCTGTAGTCATTTGATTTTCCTTAAAACTTATTTACCAATGAGGCCAAATTGTATTGCGAGTGGGAAGCTAACGTTTCCTAAAACAATTAGTGCAGCAAAAACACGAGCGAATATTTTTCTAGCATTATTGTATTTAGGATTATTAATTCCTAATGATTGAAATATTGACCAAGCTCCATGGAAAATATGTACGCCTAAAGCCAAATTGGCTGTTACATATAGTGCTGTCACTGGCCATCTTGTAAGTGAAGCTGTTACGTTTCTGTAAGCTTCTCCTCTTACAAAACCTGGATTGAACCATCCCCAAGTTAAATCTGCTAAATGCCAAAAAAGGAAAAGGAAGATGATAATTCCACCCCAACGCATTGTTCTAGAAGCAAAATTTGCTGCACTATATTCACGTGGTCCACGATATTTATTTTCAGAGTTTCTTGCTTTACGATTTTGGATAGTTAAAGCATATGCAGCATGGAAGTGAACGAAGAAAGCTAAAATTAGTACTGATCTTACAATCCACAATAAAACAGTACGAGGTAGAAGTGGTTCACCCATATCTCGCAAAAATTCAGCATAGTGATCAAATGTTTTTTGGCCTAGATACATTTTAAGGTTTCCTGCCATATGGCCGAATATGAAACCTAATAGGACTATGCCAGAAATTGCCATTGCGTATTTTTTACCAACATTCGTTGCATAAAAGCGAATGGGCCATGGCGTTGAGCTGGCTTTACGTTTCCTAATCGGAGTGACGACTATTCTTTTAGAAGAGATAGCTTTAGTATCCCCATTTTCATCTGTTTTCATTTCTGTTTTCGTTTCTGTTTTCATTACGCCTCCGGATTCAGAATCAAAAAAACGAATCTCTTTTGGATAGGTTAGTTCTAAATGCCGCCACCTGATGAACTGTTACTTTTTAGGATTTCACAATTTTCAATGGCATGTCTTGTTATTTCATTTGACGCTTTTTCGTTTTTCTTCTCTTGTTTCATGACACCGTCACCAGCTATAACTTTTTTATAAGAAGATATAATTTGTGTATAGTCTGATTTGAGTTCTTGTGGGAAATCTTTTGCAGATGCCAATTTTTCTAATAATTTTAATTGTTGCTTAGTACTTGCAGTTGGTACTTTATCTTCGAATTCTCGATAATAAGCGCAATAGTCTGTTTTCTTTAAAGCTCCAGTTGCCTTTACTTTTGACTTAGAACAGGCATTTAAAGAAGTAGAAATTAGTATTAAAAAGATAAATATGATCACTAGTTTTTTTCGCACATACCATCGTAGCTAATGGGGCAATAGTGATTCTTATCGTCAAAGTTCAAGGTTTTATTGAAATTGATATCGTCACCTAATGTGGTTTATGCTAATAAATATTTCACTACTTGTGGCCCAAATGTTACTTTTTTGATGAAAAGTAAGAGAATCTGGGTGTTCGTGTTGCATTTAACCCATCAAAGCGAGCAAAGTTACACTACTGTAATTTCTTTTATGTAATTTACAGTGCATTCGTCAAAGGGGGACACATGCTTGAATTCTTACAACGTTCTAAAGACCCAGGTAGATGGCAGACACGCGCCAACTGTTTGGGTGTAGATCCAGATTTATTTTTCCCAGAGAGGGGAGCTTCGACACGTGAAGCTAAATCTGTCTGTGCAGGTTGCGAAGTAAAAGATGATTGTCTTGAGTATGCACTCGTCAATGGCGAAAAGTTTGGGATCTGGGGAGGTCTCAGCGAACGTGAACGTAGACGTCTTCGTAGACAACGTGCACTTGCTAGAAAAGAAGCTCAAGAAGCACAAGAGATTGAAGAAATTAAACACACTGCATAATTTTTATGTCTAGGGGTTAAGCTCCTAGACATAATTTTCCACAATTGAATTTTCGTTCAGCCCAGACCATTCCAAAAACTCTGCTGATAATTTAACGAAATGGTATTTGGGTATTAATCCAACAAGCTCAACAGAGCTCTTTATATTTAACTCATCCGCCACCTTTTTAACCTGCAAACAAACATCACTTATATTTGTTTGTAATAAATCAATAATATTCATTGAAACTTGAACACTATTTTTACTATTCAAATTCAAGCCTAAGGATCGCACACCTTTATATCCACCGCTTGATTCACGAATATCAAAAGCAATTCGTTTAGCAATACTTAAATCATTAGATTCCAAATTAACATTTATTGCAATAAGAGGTTTTCTGATTCCAAGAGCAATCGCACCATATTGTTCGTGAGGAAAATTATTACCTATATCTGGTTTTATACTATTGAAAGCAAATTTTCGAATATCTGGTAGAGTTTGCTGGTTTTTGGTGTCTGCATAATCATATAAAAATATTGGTACGCAGAATTCTGAACTAATTGATTCAGCAAAACTATGTATCGAATATATGTATTCAGGGTATTTTGCATAATCTATTTCACCAATATCTTCGTCATAAACTACAAACGGTATTACGTCGACAACACCGATTCGTGGATGAACTCCAATATGGTCCCTGATATCTAATATTGAGAAACAGAATTCTATAAATATTTTTACAATATTCTTCAAGCTAATAAAATCACGTGATACAAAAGTAAACACGGAACGATTATGATCAATATCGCTATGAACATCACATAATATTGAATTCTCAGTTTCACTTACAGCATTTTCTAGTTTTGAAACTAATAGGGAATTATCGCAACTAGATATGTTAACTACACATTCGTATATCATTTAAATATAATAAATGTAATTATGTCTATATGGCGACATATAGACTCGAATAAATAAATATATACTGTTTTAACTAGAATTGAGGCTAGTATTCTAATAACATTATTGAAAGGGTCTATATGTTAGCGGTAGGTTTAGGAACACCAGAAATAATAATCATTGCAGGGGTAGTTGTACTCCTATTTGGTAGTGCAGCTTTACCAAAATTTGCGCGTAGTCTTGGTCAAGCAAAAAAAGAATTTGAATCAGGAATTTCTGACAATGAAAAATCTAGCGATAAATCTGTTGATAAAGACGAAAAAAAATAACATAGAAAACTAATATATTAAGTATGACAATTGAAGATAACTCAACTGAAGAAGAATATCCTGCAAAAGTAGAAACAACAATTGATGATTTAAATCCTAAAGATGACGGATCAGTCCACGAAGAATTGATTACAAGAAACCTCGAAGCAGAATATATTCCATCAAAAGAAATTTATTGGAAGAATCCTCCAAAGCGTTCGGGTTTAGCCAGTGGTTTATTCTGGGGGATATTAATTGGCGTATTTATGGTTAGCTCGATGTGGTATTACTTACATAGAAATACTTATAATTATGAAGTGCGAAGAAGTACTTCAGCATTCACGAAACCTGCAGATATACAAGAAGTATTAGCAAAAATTGAACCCGCCACTGTTGCAATATCTGTTGGTGGTGGAGCAAATATTCTCGGTGGTGGGGCAGGTACAGGTTTTATTTATTCTTCTGATGGTTATGTTCTAACAAATAACCATGTTATTGAAGGTGGTAATAAAATTATTTCTGTGATTCTCAATGACGGTCGCACCCTAGATGCAAAATTATTAGGTGTTGATCCCGTAGAAGATTTAGCAGTATTAAAAATTGAAGGTACAGATTTTCCTGCAGTAAAACTTGGAAGTTCAGATGCAACAATTGTTGGTGACGATGTTATTGCAATTGGTAATGCTCTTGCACTAGAAGGCGGTCTGAGTGTTACCCGCGGCATTGTTTCTGGAAAAGATCGAGTTATCGCAACCGAATTAGGTACAAAACTAAGAGGTATAATACAAACCGATGCTGCTATTAATAGGGGGAATTCTGGTGGACCTTTAGTGAATTCAAAAGGTGAAGTGATCGGAATTAACACAGCAATTGCAGATCCTAGTTATGCTCAGAATGTTGGATTCGCTATTGCCATTGATCGCGCAAAACCAATTATTTCGGATTTAGAACGAGGTAATAATAGAAAAGTAGCGTACATAGGCATATCAGCTCAAGATGTTACACCTCGTTTAGTGAAAGAATTAGACCTCAAAATTGAATCTGGTGCTTTAATTGGTGAGATTGTAAAAGACTCTCCAGCTTCAAAAGCGGATATTAAGGTCAATGACGTATTAACCCAAGTTGATGGCAACAAGATATCTTCATCTGCCGATATGGTTAGTGAAATTAGATCTAAAAAGCCTGGAAATAAAGTGACAATTAAAATAAACCGTAACGGAAAAGAATTGTCCGTCGAAGTGACCTTGGAAGAGCGACCCGTCTAGACTGTTGTAATGACAAATATAGAACCAGAAGTACCTGCACCGACAATAGGTCACGTAAAAATTGTATATTACGGTCCTGTTCACCCACATTGGGGTGTTGAAAAAGTATTTGGTGATGATGATATTGTTGAATCATTTCGCCAACGAGTGGGAGCGCGTCTCAATTTTGTTCCACCTCATGATCCACAATTTCGAAGAAATCGTGAACGAGTTGTAAAAGACGGAGAGCGCGAAGGTGTGGTTATACAATGGGATCTTGGCTTTGATGATGAGTCTGACGCCTAATCAGGAATATTTCTAGATATCTCACTATTTAAACGTTCTGTATCAGCACGATAATCTGCAATTTTAAGTAATTCATTGTGTACTGTTGAAGTTGATTTTAGATGTCTCCAACCATTTTGTGTAAGCTCCCAATGATCGTTATTATCATCTAGAAGTTCTGATAATGCTTCGTTAACATATCTTCTTGTATGATTTTCTAATAAAGGTATCAATACTTCGAATCTATGATCTAAATTTCTTTTCATTAAATCCGAAGACCCTATTAACAATGTTGCATTTTCACCTATACCAAATCTATAAATTCTTGAGTGTTCTAAAAACCTTCCGATTATAGAACGAATTTTTATATTTGGGTATTTTGCGATATGTGCTGGAGAGAAACCACATGATGCTCTAACAATTATTTCAACATGAGCACCATTTTCGCTTGCATTTAATAATGCATCAAGTATTGTTGGGTCAACAATATTATTGCATTTAAATACTATATTTCCGTCACTATTGGATTGACCCTCAACTAGAGTTAATAATTTATCGCGCAAATGATATGGTGCAACCAACAATTCACGATATTGGTTTTTTGAGCTATATCCGGTTAGATCATTAAATAGATCTCCTACGTCCTTACCAATCCTTTGATTGCTAGTAAATAAATCGAAATCCTCGTAGACTTCTGCAGTTGAAGGGTTGTAGTTACCTGTAGATATATGTGAATAATATTTTAGTGATCCTTTATCTTTTCTAACAATATGTAAAAGTTTTGCATGTGTTTTAAGACCAACTTTTCCGTAGACAACATGTACACCAGCCCTTTCTAATAGTTTCGCTCTTTCAATATTTGTAGATTCATCAAATCTGGCTTTCAATTCGACTAGAGCAACTACCTGCTTTCCTTCTTGAGCGGCCTTACAAAGAGATTGGACTATAGCTGAATCAACACCTGCGGCTCTATAAAGTGTTTGCTTTATGGCTAATACATTTTCATCACGTACACATTGTGCTAAAAGTGCCTGGACTGTTTCTTCATAACTTTCGTAAGGCCTATGAATTAATAGATCTCTATTATCCATAATTTCAAACAAGTCAACCCGATTATTTTTACTACTTTTTAGTCTTGCAGGTATTTTTGGTTTAAATTTTGGATATTTGAGTTTAGGTTTATCAATCATTGCGATTTTGCGTAGTGTTGAGATATCACAAATACTATAAGACGGAAATTCGAATATTCTTGATGTATCAAGTGTGACTTCGTTCTGTATTAAATCTACCCAAGTATTGTCTATGCCCGCTTCGATTTCTAGTCTCGTTGCTTCACCATATCTTTGGCGTTGTCTTACGACATTGCTCATAGCCTGTAACAAATCATCATTATCATCGATAATATAATTACTAGATCTTGTGATTCTAAAAACAAAATTTGATTCTAAGTCCATACCTAAAAATAATTTCTCCCAGTTAGCCATTATTAATTTCTCTAAGGGTATGAAAATCGTAGAATTTGGGAGTTGCACCAATCTTTCAAGATTTGCTGGAACTTTTATCCTTGCGAATCTTTGTATGTCGGTTTTCTGTTCACGGAGTATGATTCCAAGATTTACTGTTTTTGATGATATCCACGGAAAAGGGTGAGCTGGATCAACAGCTAGAGGAGTAAGAACAGGATATACATTGTCATCAAAATATCGTGTTAGCCAAGTTCTTTGTTGTCGATTTAAATCTTGTATCTCACTAAATGCGATATTCTCTTTTGATAACTCTCGATTGAGTTTGTAATATGTGGAGTATTGCTGGTTGTAAAAATTCTTTGATCTTGAAATAAGATTCTTTATTATTAGTGTTCTGGTACTTTTTTCCGATTCAGATCTCTCATATAAGGAGTTTTTTAGATGACTCATTCTCACTTGAAAGAATTCATCCATGTTTGATGCAGATATTGCTAGAAAATTCACGCGGTCAAGCAGCGCTATATTTGAATCATTAGCGCATTCTAAAACTCTTTCATTAAAATCGATCCAACTAAGGTCTCGATCGCTATAGGCAATATTCACTTAAACTTTGTCGACGTCTTAAACACTAGAAATAAGACCAATTTAATAAATTTTGTGACCTTCATCCACCTAAAATATGGATTTATAGGTCAAGCAATGAAAATGTTGGCTAGTTATTCATCAATTCTAAGCGTGCTAAATATAATCCCGGTGCATTAAATTCAGATACTGTAGGCATCAATTCCCAGTTGGACCATAAGTTATGTAGGGCACTTTCTTGATCTCGTTCTAATACCCCTTCTACAAAGGCCGTGGCAATCTCAAGGTTTTTAGTAGATACATCAACACCAAATAGTTGTTCTACAAAATGTTCGGCTTTAGACGTAGTTACGACAATTCGTTTTCTTGCTTCTCTAATCAAATTAGCGCTAGGAATAAGTTCATCAATATTTTTATGGGTTACATATTCCACATAAGCTTTATGTAATGCAGAAATTCTACCGATCTCTTCATCTAGAACAGAGTGGAGCGGAGTTCGTAATGCTTCAAACATCTGTTCTGGGGTCACATTGATAGCCATTACAGAATTTTCACCATCTGGTTCAATGTTATTAATCAATTCTTCAATCTTATATGGGTTAAGTTCGTATGCGCCTACATAACGTGAACATAAATCGTCGAGCTTCTCGTATAGCCAACCTGCATTACGGATTTGCGCTCTTATGGACTGTATTATTAGAAAATATAATATTGCTTCGTCTAAAGCAACGCTCCAATCTCGTGCAAACTTAACAACCATTGATGCAATAATAGATACTCTTTTATCTAGCTTCGCCGGGAGTAATACATCATCATCACCATATGCTCTATGGCTTAAATGGCCAATCATGGTTCCAGCTTGTACCCCAAACATCATAGGAGCAATACTTGAGGCTATTGCAGATTGTATATCGAATTCATTAGGTGATCCATTTGTTTGAGTAGGGTCCATTTCATTTCCAATAGTTGGATTTAAAGTTTTTGCGGCAATACTTAAGGGTGATTCCATTGCATCTAAATAATCAGTAGTAAACCCTATACGGTCACGGACGACAAGTTCTAGAGACATGATTTCATCAGAATTAGTATTTTTTACAACATATATTTTTGCTGCTTCAAATATTTCTTCAAACTTTTTAAGTATTTCGTGGTCAATTTCTTGGGGAACAATTTTTTTACTTGACACAGAAGACATTATTCTCATTTGATTCATCAATGACATGAAATCGTTTTCATTTAAAGCTTCTGAAAAATCGAAGTTACCATTATTAGTCTCTTCGGTATCAGATATCTCTTCGTCTAAACTATCTTTAGCCGCGATCTCGCTAGCAAAATATTTCGCTATTTGTATTGGATCAGGTTTTGTAATACCTGTTCCGAATAGATTTGATATTCCAGCTAGGTTGGGATCCTTTTCGCCATTTTGTCCTGAGAATATTTGGGAAAACATATCAGATAGAAAGCCGAATGGAGAATTACTATCACCATTTTCTTCGTTATTTTCTTTAGAGTCATCGTTATTATTAGGATTCACAACTACCATTCTACGCCTTTGACGTCCCAAATTTCATATGAAACTCTTCAAATTGATGATAAAAAACGGATAGAATTGGAATAAATAGAAAGAAAATATGTTAAATGACTTTTTAAAAATTAGATACAATGAATATTCTAGCCGTAATCCTCATGAACGGTTTTGCGATATGTTGTATATGCTTAACGGTTTTCGAATATTTTTAGTATTGCCCACATATGCATTGGCATTATATGTAAATATATTTTGGATTACTTCGACTATTTTACTTCTAAGTACCTTAATCATTGCTTATGTCCTAAGCAGATATAAAGATAACAAAAATTTAGTAAATCTAATTAGTGTTTATGGAGTTACAGTTGATTTTGCTCTCGCGGTTACTCTAATGCAATTTATTGACTCAAAATCTTTTGAATATGGAGTTAACTTTTTTCTTGTTGCAATAATTATAGAAGCTGCATATCTATGGAAAATACTTGGTTCAGTAATCGTTAGTATTATTGCTTCAATAACTACTTGTGTTTGGTTATTGGCTAGAAATGATTTTCAATTTGGAACTCGAACTGGGATAGCTATTGGTTTACGAACTGTGGTCTTTATATTTATTGCATTAGGGATAGGTTCATTATTACAAGTTTTTCAGGAAGCTACCGATGATCTAGCCCAACATTATGAAACGCAAGAAGAAACTATAGAAAAATTGCTAGAAGTAGCTGAGTTAAAAGATGATTTTATTTCTACAGCGAGCCATGAGTTGCGTACACCTATAACATCACTCATGGGTTACTTAAATGTAGTTGATGATCCCCGTATCGATGCTGAAACTAGAGCAGAAATACAAGTAGGTATAGGTAGGCAAATCTATCGCTTGCATGATCTAGTAGAGGATCTATTAGCTGTTGGGTTAATTGATTCAGATCGTAGTGGCTCTATAGGTGAATCTACTAACCTAAATTCATATATCAGTGAGTTAGTTGATGATGTGGAAGTTATAAATAGTCGTAAAGTTAATATCATATTTTTGAATTCGTCTAAGGAAGCAGAGAACATCAATATTGATAAAAATTTCTTAAGAAGAGTTTTAATTAATTTGATTCAAAATGCATTTAAATATTCGAATAAAGATACAGAAGTTAAATTAACAATAAATATGATAGAAAATAGATTATATTTCGAGATTCAAGATTTTGGTTATGGTATTGAAGGCGAAGAATTAGAAAATATCTTTAATAAATTTCATAGAGCTAAACGAAACAGAAATATATCCGGTAGTGGTCTAGGCCTATATATTGTAAAAGGCCTAGTTGAATCTATGGGTGGAGAAATTACAGTTGAAAGTAAAGTTGATGTTGGGACAACAATGAAATTTTATATTAAAACTTAATTTAATCTTTCGGTAATGCTTGAACATTAGTTAATTCTTCATTATATTTTGCTATATAAGCATCCCATTCTGGCGTAAAATATCTAACACGAACTTTTTTATATTCTTTAATAGACCATAAGAGTTCGTATTCTTTTATTCCAGTTTCATTAGCTATAGCTTCGATTGTTTGTTCACATTCACCAGCATTTTTACCATGTACCATAGTAAAAATTGTATATGGCCAATCTGAATATGTAGGTCTTTTATAACAATGGCTAACTTGTGAAAATCCAGCCATTTGTGGACCGACTTCTTCACAATCCCCTTCTGGTACTGCCCAAACGCCCATGGCATTTGCCTTATAGCCAGCATGTCGATGGTTCATAACAGCTGCAAATCGTCTCATATATTTTTTTTCTTTAAATTCTTCAATGGCATTTAGAATCTCTTCTTCACCACATTGAGCTTCAAAGGCCATAGCAGCAAATGGTCTAGGAACTAGCGGCAAGTCTTCTTGGAGTTCACGGATAATGGCTAGCTCTTTCTCGCTAAAGCTAGGAACATCCATTACAGATTTTCGTTCAGGCTTTTCATGTGCCAATACTTCTGATTTTGAATCTGGTTTTGTTTCACCAGTCATATCTAGTTTAACGCCGATCTTATAAAGCTTTAATGTAGGTAGTTGACGTGTTGTCTTTGACTTGGTTGCGTTATGTAATAGTGCAACATGGCTTTCAATGTTCTCGCTTGGTGGAACTGCAATTGTGTACCAAAGATTATAAGCATTGTTTCTTTTATAGTTATGTGAAACACCAGGATGTTCATTTATGATTTTTGCTGCTTGCTCTATTTGATCTTCATCGTATTTTGCAGCAATTAAAGCTGACTGATAGCCGAGAGCACGAGTATCAAAAATAGCACTTAATTGACGAAGTATATTTGCTTCTTTTACAGTACGGAGCTCTTCAATGACGGTTTCTTCACTGATTCCCATCTTTTCGCCAATAGCCTCGAATGGTCTTTCGCACACTGGAAATGACCATTGTACAATGTTTAATAATTCTTTTTGTTGCTTGCTTAGTTCTATCATGCTTCTATTTTTCCAGATATGAACAGTTAATTACGAACTTGCGTGGAATAATTTGATTAATTACTGGTAATATATACACAGAATATATGTGGTATTTAATTTTAGGGCTTGGGCTTTGTTTAGTGGGTTACGTGATTGTACATTTACGTTATAGGACACCAACGTCAGTCAACTCAAGTATTGATATGTTTGATCAGAAACGCGAGGCATTACAAAAAATGCGTGGGATGAAAAAAGACGGGCAGTAGCTGAGTTTTTTGGAAGTTTTGTAAAAGGAATTATATTATGGCACGTGATCTAGCAATCGACTTAGGTACAGCCAATACGCTTGTATATGCACGTGGTAAAGGAATAGTACTAAACGAACCTACAGTTATTGCACTAAATCAACAAAATAAAGATGTCTTAGCAATGGGTCATGACGCTTGGCAGATGATAGGTCGAACACCTGCACATATTGTTGCTGCTAGACCTCTTCGTGGTGGAGCAATCACAGATTTTGAAGTAACACAAAGGATGATCCGTTTATTATTTCAACGCGTTGGTGTTTCAAGAATGAATCGTTCGCGTGTGTTGATATGTGTTCCTTCTGCAATAACACATGTTGAACAACGAGCAGTACTAGAAGCAGCTCGTCGTGCTGGAGCTGCATCCACTTATTTATTAGAGCAACCAATGGCAGCAGCTATTGGTGCTGGTCTAGATATTCACGAACCTATAGGAAATATGGTTGTAGATGTTGGCGGTGGCACTAGCGAAGTAGCAGTAATTTCCCTTGGTGGTATTGTTGCTTTAGAAGCTAAGCGTGTTGGAAGTTTCGACATTGATACCGCCATTCAAAATCATGTACGTAAAGAACACGGTGTTGCAATAGGTGAGCGTACTGCTGAGGAAATAAAACTCGCAATTGGATCTGCCTATCCGGTTGAAGATGAAGTTAATGCTGAAGTGCGAGGACGAGACTTAATGACAGGTTTGCCCCGTGTCGTAGTTCTTACTCCAGCCGAAATTCGAGGTGCCATTGAAGAGCAAGTTCGTGAAATTTGTGATGCTGTAATAACCGCACTTAGTAATACACCTCCGGAGCTTGCCCAAGATTTAATTCTTCGTGGCATCCATTTAGTCGGTGGTGGAGGTCTACTTAAAGGTCTAGATCAACGTATATCAAATGAGACTCAACTTCCTGTTCATATTGTTAAACAACCTCTGGAATCTGTGGTTTTAGGTGCAGGTAGATGTCTAGAAGCATTCGATACCTTAAAAGATATGTTTATGGGCAAAGCCCGTGTTTATAACTAAACTTAATTTTATTGACTAAAGATATATGGGCCATATGACCTATAAAGATTTTTCAAATTATGACGATTCACTCAATAGACTAAGTTGAGGAGTCTTTGATGGTTAATGTTATAAAAAAGTATATGCCTATTTTGGCTATATTTTCATTACTAACTTTTAGCAATATTATATATCTACAATCTGCTTCGGCAGCACCTGCTACATATACAGTAAATGTTACATCAGACGAGATCGATGCAAATATTGGTGACGGTATTTGTGAAACCGCAAATGCTGGTGAGTGTACTTTACGTGCCGCAATAGAAGAAGCGAATTCAAATTCTGATATTGACACCATTGAATTTAATATTGCCGGTAGCGGAGCTCACGTTATTCAACCTACTAGCGATTTACCGGAAATTTACGAACAAACAATAGTCGATGGTTACACAAACAATTCAGGTGCAACACCAAACTCAGCTATCAGCCCAGCTCCAATAAATTCTGTAATTAATATTGGAATCGATATGTCAAATGCTGATGCTGGTTTAATTGTTTCTGGCGATAACTCAACTGTAAAAGGATTGTCTATTTATAGTTGTAGTACTTGCTTGACAACAACCGGAACTAGTCCCATTGTACAAGGGAATTTTTTAGGACTAGATAATACTGGTTTAAGTATAGGATCACGTTTGTCTCATGTTGGTCTTTTGATTGATGGAAATGCAAACGAGGCCATAATCGGTGGTGTAAATCCTGCAGATAGAAATTTAATTGTTGGTAGCGAAAATTCAAGTGAAGGTGGGTTGTTCATACGTAATGTTTCTCAAGTCGTTGTTAAAGGAAACTATCTTGGTATTGGTGTTGATGGTGAAACTGACTTTGGGATAAAAAAAGGAATTTTCATTTTAAATTCACAATCTATTTCTGTAGGTGGCGCTAGCCAAGGTGGTAAAAATGTGATTAGTGGAGCTACTGAGCAACAAGTAAATGTGGTATTCGGAAACGATGTAGCGATTCAAGGAAATTATATAGGTGTAGATTCAACTGGTAATGTAAACAGTTCAATTAATAATGGTACGGGAGCAGGTTTTCAAATTGGCACTTCTAATTCTATTTTTGGTGGTACCAATCCGAGTGAAGGAAATTTAGTTGCAGGTATCTCAGGTCTTGGGATTTCAATCACAAGTGCTACGAGTAGTGTTTTCGGTGGATTAGCTCAAGTTTCTAATAATGCAATTCTTGGAAACGAAATTCATGACATTAGTACTTTTGATTACCCCGCGTTTGGTGACTCAAACCAAGGTATTGATCTGCTTCACTATGAAGGCGATCAATATGGGAGTCCAATATCTTTCGAGTCGCAAGGTGTAACGGAAAATGATCCAAGCGGAGATAGCGACATTGGTCCGAATGGAAATATAAATTTTCCTGTATTAACAAGCGCTGTACAGGTTGGAAATAAATTGACAACAACTTTTGATTTAGATGCTGCTGATTCCACTGATGGAAATTATCGCATCGAATTTTTCGCTAATGATAGCTCGACAATTTTTGGTCATGGTCCGGGACAAATATTTTTAGGTAGCACACTTGTGCAAAATGGAAATAATAAACAAGCTGTATTAACTTTACCGAATGGTTTAGACATTTCTGGAAGATCACTTTCGTCGACAACAACCGCAATTAATAACACAACAAGTTCCGGCTTTGGTGCAACATCAGAATTTGCACAAAACATTCTTGTTGGTTCTGCAAGCGATTTTGATTCTGATACCATTCCAGACGCTATAGAAAATGGTTCACCTAACAACGGTGATGGTAACAACGATGGTATTGCGGATTCAATTCAACCAACAGTTACATCTTTTGTTTCTGCTACTTCTGGTGATTACACAACTTTTGTAACTAGTGGATGTTCATCAAATGGTTATGTAACTTCAATTGCCGAATCTAGTTTAGATACTACGGATACAGGTTTTCAATATCCTTACGGCTTAACCGATTTTGTCCTCAATTGTTCTCGCGGTGATATCGTTACTATCGATAAATATATTTTTACACCCCAGAGTGAATTAACAGATTTATCTATAAGGAAATATCGTCCTGCTACTCATAGCTTTGAAGCTATTCCAAATTCGAATGTTGTTTCAGAAAATATTGGTGGCGAACATGTCTTACATTTGAATTATTCTATTCAAGATGGCCAATCGTTAGATGATGATGGTTTAGAAAACGGTATTATTGTAGACCCTATGGGCCTAGCCCAAGTTTATGTAGCAAGCCAAAATGTTACATCTCCTGTTGTGCCTATTGTAAACAACCCTGGTTCGACTTCAGCGAATGGAACACTGGCAAGTACTGGAGCGAATCCTTACTATATCGCTAACTCATCGTTAACTATTTTGATGTTTGGTCTTGTGCTTTTGATAATTACTAAATCAGTTAACAAAAAGCAGATTTAGCATAATTTTCTATTTCGCCACATGCGCAATTATTTATAAAAATTAGTGCAAATTACCTATAAAGAAAAATCGCACTTTTGACGATTCAAAACCATAAGCTATTTAAGGAGCCTTTGGTGCGCAAAATCAAAAACAAACTATTGCCAACATTGATGATTTTATCAATAATGTCTTTCAGTGCTATTGCATTCGTGCCGTCAGCTATTGCTGCTCCTGCGACATTCACGGTAAATGTTAATACTGACGAGGGCGATGCAAACCCTGGTGATGGAATTTGTGAAACCGCAAATACTGGCGAATGTACTTTACGTGCTTCAATAGAAGAAGCAAATGCTAATGAGGGCGCCGATACAATTGAATTTAATATTCCAACTTCTGGTGTAATAACTTTTACTCCCGCAACTCCATTCCCATTTATTAGTGATGAAGTTAGTATTAATGGTTATACACAAAGCGGTGCAAGCGCAAACACTGCAGTGAGTCCAAACCCTATTAATAGTGTAATTATGCTCGAACTTGACGGAACAAATGCAGGTGCTGCCAACTCAGGCGGAATAACTTTTATTCCAGGTTCAGAAGGTTCATCACTTCGCGGTTTATCAATATACAATTTCGTACATATTGACAGTGTGAGTGGAGATCCAGATGGTGCAAATATTGGAGTACTAGCATCGAATATTACGGTTGCAGGAAACTTTATCGGTTTACATTCTGATGGTACAACAATAGCTACTGGTTCAAATGACACAGCAGTAGTACTTGAAGATGCCTTTGGGTTAATTACAAATGATGTAATAGGTGGTTCTTTGCCGGCAGATAGAAATATCATGTTTCAATTTTCACAATCAAACCTAGGCGCAACTATCGTCGGTTCTGGTGTAGGTACTCTTATTTACGGTAACTATATTGGGATAGCACGTGACGGTGTGACCGACTTAACTCCTGGTGCCGTGGATATTGAAGGTCTTCAAGGACCTTATAGTCTTGGTGTTAACCTTATTAACGGTGGGGGTGGTGTCAGAGTTGGTGGACCAAGCACAGGTCAAGCAAACCTTATATCAGGTAATACATCAAATGTAATTCTTAGTTCACCTAATAACGTAGTTCAGGGTAACTTGATTGGTACTGACTATAGCGGTGCTGTAAACCCTGGAATTACAAATGGTATGGGTATGACAATTACTGCTGGCACCGATAGCTTGGTTGGTGGTGTAAATCCAGGCGAAGGAAATGTTATTGCTGGTGTTGCCGGTTCTGGTATCTCTATATCCCAATTTCATCTTGAAAACCTTGGGGGTACAGGAAATACTTATGATATCTATCCTAACAATATAGCAATATTAGGTAACAGTATTTACGACATTTCTGTATTCGATTTTGCGGCTTTTGGCGATATGAACCAAGCCATCGATCAAAATACATTCATTGATTCTTCAGACCCAGCAGACTTTCGTCCAGACTCTGTAATAGGTCAAGGCCCGACGCTAAATGATGTTGGCGACGGCGATGACGGCGCAAACGGACTTTTGAATACTCCAGTTTTGCATAGCGCACAACAGGTAGGCCAGAACTTAAATGTAAGCTTTGACTTAGATGTAGCAGATTCTCCAACTGATCAATATCGCGTAGAGTTTTTTGCAAATGACCGTGCAACAATATTTGGTTATGGTCCTGGTCAAACATACTTAGGGTCAACAAATGCTTCTTCGGGTGATGGCAAAACTGCAACTATTACTCTTGGTGCTTTTGATGTTGTAGGTAAGTCATTATCTGCAACAGTAACAATTATTGATTCAGCATTTCCTGGTAACCAAGGATTTGGAGCTACCTCAGAATTTGCACAAAACATTTCAGTAGGTTCATCCGCTGACTTCGACTCAGATGGTGTAT
>JAGPDB010000024.1:9942-20180 GCA_018057765.1 Acidimicrobiia bacterium | reverse complement strand
CAAAAGCTGTTGATACAAATGGTGATATTGTAAATGCTATTTCATTTGCAGTGATAAAAAATAAAGGTAAAGTTTATTTTACTTCAGCACAAGAGTTGGTAAAATATGGAGATATTGTCCTCAAGACGAGATACTAGAAACAGTTAAGAATTACTACATTTAACGGTTTTTAAATTTAAGAACTTTTTCAATCTCACGATTTTGATCTTTCTTTTTTAACGCTTGGCGCTTATCATATTGACGTTTACCTTTACCAACGCCAATAAGTGCTTTAGCCTTGCCATCATAGAAAATGATTTTTAATGCAATTAAAGTTGTACCTTTATCCTCTAATGCTTTACCCATTTGAATAATTTCTTTTTTATGGGCCAGTAATCTTCGCGGTCGTATAGGGTCAATTTCTTCTCTAGAAAATTTATAAGGATTGATATGCATCCCGTAAATCCACAATTCTAAATTTTCGTCAACGCGAGCAAAAGCCTCAGTAATTGAGGCTGTATGAAGTCGCAATGATTTAACTTCAGGGCCCATTAATTCAATACCGCAAGTATAAGTATCGCTTATTGCATAGTCGTGGTTAGCTTTACGGTTAGTCGCGACAACTCCATCACCTCTGCGTTTAGCTTTTTCTTCATTTTCACTCATATCACTTATATTCTATTCGATTTGCGTCTAAAGTGTTCTAAGTGATTTGGCAAATAAAGCAAGACGAATACAAAAAACTTATAGACCATATGCAAAAGTGCTTTCCACTAGAAGGATGTGGCCTTTTAATTGGTCCAATAGACGAGAACAATATGCCTATGGGAGAGATTAAAAGATTCTGGCCGACAAAGAATGCAGCGGCATCTGCTTTAATTTACGAGATCGATTCAATAGATCAACTAAAAGCATCAAGATATTGTGATGAGAATAATCTAGAAATAGTCGGTGTTGTTCATTCGCATACGCATAGTAAAGCTTATCCTTCTCCTACGGATATAAAACTCTCTATCGATCCAAATTGGATATATTCAATTGTCTCATTACAAGAGAAAGATATTGTCATGAATAGTTATCAAATTGATAAATCTTCAAATGAAATCGCTAAAGTCAACTGTAATATCGTCTAAGGGTTTATTCACCCATACCGTCACCGCGAGTAACACTTATACCATCACCTATTTGAACATCTGGTGCAGAACTAGGAGCATTTTCATGTGCTTCTGGACTTGAAAAATCAGGGATAACATTTACAGGAGCATCGTTCGTATTCGTCTCTTGTACATCAGTTTGAGCAACACGTTCAATGACGGCAGCATCACCAATATCAACAACAGATTCTGTACGAATAGTAGTTGCCGGTTGACTAACTTCAACGTTTGCTCGAGTTCGAGCAGGAACATTATTGCTACTAGTTCCATTTGCTCCACTAAAAGATAAAGTAACAGCAATCAAGGCACCAGCAGCGACCATAGAAATAGGAACAAGTACACGACCGCGTTTGAGCATTTGTAAGAAACGACGAGTTTGTAGATCGTCGCAGTGCATCAACCTCGCTAGACGTTCACCTACTTCTGTTTCTTCCATTTCGAAAGCATCAGATAGAGAAGAAATGTCCTCAACTCGAAGTGAGACAACTCCTGAAGTCATTGAACGGAGTTCATAGACCATAGATAAATAACTTGAGAGTGCAAGCGAGATATCTTGGTTGATATCAATAGGACGCTTAGCTTCTCCAGCTATCATCAATCCAGACTTTTTATCGATCTCTACAGGAATCCTATTACCCCATTGAGATTGAGAATTTGTTGCGGTTTCGTTTAAAGTATTCATTAGTCATATTTTCGTCCCATTTGAACCAAAACTTAAGTAATATTATTCGCGAAATCAATTATTTTTTGCGTATCATGCGAAATTTAGTAATTTTCTGGCTTTTCACTATAGAATAATCAAATGTCTATAACTATACGTATACCTACAGTAATGAGAAATGCTACAGGAAATAATGCTGTGGTAACTACCAAAGGTGCAACTGTATCTGAGGTACTGGCCGATTTAACGGCACAATACCCTGATATAACTGGTGTTTTATATGATTCAGATTCTAATTTACATAAATATGTCAACATATATGTAAATGATGATGATATTCGTTATATTGGTAAATTAGACGCTCCAGTAAAAGAAGGCGATGAGATTACACTCTTACCTGCTGTTGCTGGCGGAATTTAACATAGGTAAATATGCGTGTTGAATCAATACTTGATCTTGTAGGGAATACTCCTGTTATAGGAATACATACATTGTCACCTAATAAAAATATCAAAATATATTTAAAACTTGAAGGCCAAAATCCTGGCGGCTCCATTAAAGATCGTGCAGCAGTATCAATGATTGAAGCTGCTGAGAAAAGTGGCGAGCTCAAAGCAGGCGGTACAGTTTTAGAATCATCAAGCGGAAATACTGCAATAGGTTTAGCTTTAGTATGTAAATTAAAAGGATATCATCTAGTTATAGTACTCAGCGAGAATGTTACGACTGAGAGAAAAGAACTTTTGAAATCATATGGTGCGGAAATTATATATTCCGATGGTTCAAAAGGAAGTAATGGCGCAATCGCTAAAGCAAAAGAAGTCAAAAAAGAAAATCCAGATTGGATATTGCTATACCAGTACGGCAATAGCGCAAATGTAGATGCACATTATAAAACTACTGGTCCAGAGATCCTTAAAGATATACCAGAAATTGATGTATTCGCTGCAGGTCTTGGTACCTCTGGAACATTAATGGGTGTGTCAAAGTTTTTCAAAGAAAATAAACCAGAAGTAAAAATTATTGCTATAGAACCACCAGTTGGGGAAACTATTACAGCTCTTCGTTCTTTAGATGAGGGTTTTATTCCCGATATTTTTGTTGATACTTTGATTGATCGTAGAATTATTGTTCGTTCAAAAGAATCTATAGAAGTTACTCGTCGTCTATTAGACGAATGTGGAATTTTTGTAGGTGTATCAACTGGTGCTGTTGTCTCAGGTGCTCTAAAAGTTGCTAGTACTATGGAATCGGGAACAATAGTCTGTATTAGTCCTGATGCTGGATGGAAATATTTATCGGCAAATATTTGGACAGATGAATTAGGCGATGTTTTGACTACAAGCGAGACAGTGAATTTCTGGTAAAGAAAGTAATTCAAATTGATTACTAATAATATTTTAGAATGTATTTCAGTTTTAGAAGCTGAAGATCTGTTAGGTTTTCCTACCGAAACTGTATATGGTTTAGGAGCCAGAGCCGATTCTAGTGTGGCTGTAAATAAGATTTTTAAAGCTAAAAACAGACCTAAGAATCATCCGTTGATTGTTCATGGTTCAAATACAAAGAGTGTTTTTGAATGTGTTGAAAATATTCCGGATTATGCATATGTCTTAGCAGAAAATTTTTGGCCTGGCCCAATGAGTTTAATTTTGCCAAAAAAAAATAACACTATAGTTTGTGATGAAGTTACAGGTGGATTAGATAGTATTGCTGTTCGTGTTCCAAAGCATGATATTGCTTTAAAATTATTTTCAAAATGTGATTTTCTTGTTGCCGGTCCAAGTGCAAATATTTTCTCTCATGTTTCTCCTACCTCAGCCGAACACGTTATTTCAGAATTCACAGATAGATTGACAGTTTTAGACGGTGGAGATTGTAATGTTGGTGTTGAATCAACAATTATCTCATGTCTAGGTGATACTCCTAAAATTTTGCGAAGTGGATATATTACAGACATTGAAATCTCTAAGCTATTAGATTTAGATCAAGCACAAATATCGGATATTGATATTTCTAATATTAAAGTTTCAGGAAATCTCAAAATTCATTATTCACCTAGAATTCCGGTTTATAGATTTGAAAATATTGAAGATCTAGAATTGCGACTTGAAAATACCAATCACAGAAATCTAGCTTATATTGGTTTTAATAAGTTTATTAATAATTCAATCTCATTTAGCCAAATCATAAATTCCAATGAAGAATTTGCACATAAATTATATTCTTTTTTTAGACATGCACAAGATAAAGGTTGTTCAGGGATTTTGGTGATCGCTCCATCCAATATTGGATTAGGTGTTGCTATTAACGATAGATTATCTAAAGCATCTAGTGATTGGACTGAATAAATGTATAAGTCGTTTTTGATACATAAACCTATATTTGAATTCATCGACGAAAAATTAGAAATTACATGTAGCTATTCATTCGATAAAGAACGAAACTTCAAAGAAAGCTTTTCTTTTAATTTTGGAGAGAATAGAGAAATATATATAGATGACTTGCCTCGATACATTGATCTCGTTGCTCTTTCTTCGTCGCTAAGCTATTTCAAAGCATCGCCTACAAAACAGGTTGTTGTCGATTTTCCTATAACTCCTCAGGTTTCAGAGTGGATAAGCTCATTGTATGATGAAGGTTTACGTGAATTTAGATTTCAAAATAAATTAAACTTGCTTGATACTCCCATAATCATTGCTCCGGAACTAACCCCTAAGCTGCAAAACCGGAAGGATCTATCCTTGCAGCAAGAAAAAAATGAAGAAGAGGATTTGTTCTTAGTTCCCATTGGTGGGGGCAAAGATTCAGCGACTTCACTAGAAATTTTAAAACGTACTAATAAAAAAATAATCGGATTTTCAGTAGGTGATCATAAATCGATAAATAATACGGCAAAAGCTGCTGATATTTCAATGGTAAATGTTAAGCGACAAATAGATCCTGAACTTTTAAGATGGAATACAGATGGCGCGTTTAATGGCCATGTTCCAGTGACTGCATTGGTCTCGACGCTAGCTTGTGTTGCCGGATATTGCATTGGGGCACAAAGTGTTGTGATGAGTAATGAATCATCTGCGAATGAAGCCACAAGAATCGTTGAGGATGTAGAAGTTAATCATCAATTTTCTAAATCATTTATTGCTGAAAAGTATTTGCGAGATGCTATTGCTTCATTCGTAAATAAACCTATAAATTATTTCTCAATATTGAGAATATTAAGTGAATATGAAATATTTTCTATATTTTCTATGGCTAAACAATTTCATAATTGTTTTACTAGTTGTAACCGTGTTTTTAAAATTAATAAAAATGATAGAACTCTATCGTGGTGTGGTGAATGCGACAAGTGTAGGTTTGTCTTTATAGGGATGAGCGCTTTTCTAGAGATCGAATATGTTTCAAAAATATTTGGAAAGAATTTACTTGATGAAAAAAATAATACACAAGGCTTTTTGGATCTTATCGGTATGGGTAACGGTAAACCATTTGAATGTGTAGGCACTATCGGTGAAACAGTACTGCTGATGAAAAAAGCATTAAATAAAATCAATAAGAAATCTAAATTAAAAACCGTTCTTTCTTCGATAAAAGATATAGATTTTCTGTCAAAAAACCATAAACTTAATAAAGGTTTTGGGGTAAACAATTTTGTTGAAAAAGAATTTATAGACATTATAGAAAATTTAAAGTTTGAAGAATATACAAGTGAAGTATTAGCCAGGCTTGATGGAGAAAGAATTGGTATTGTTGGTTTAGGTCGAGACACTGCAGGTATTATTAGATACCTAGAAAATATTGGGTATAAAGATGGTATTTCCATTTTTCTTCCAGACGACCAAAATATTTCTGACATAGATTTTGTTAGTGCGAATGAAGAGTTAAAGATAAATGATGTGGGCTTTGCGAGAAAATGTGTTCGTAATCAGTCGGATCTAGATAGTTGTACAATAATTTTTGTTAGTCCTGGAATCTCTAAATATAGTAAGTTCATTAAATCATTAAAGAAACGAGCAACAACACCCTTGGCATGGTGGCTGGCTACAAATAAATCTATATTTCCAGAAAAAATATTTATTGGTATTACTGGCACTAAAGGGAAAAGCACTACATCTTCGATGTTAAAACATATACTTAAAGACTCGATTTTACTTGGCAATATAGGAAGTTCTGTAGGATCTCTTCCACTTAATCAATTAATGGATTCTCGTTATATCATATTGGAAGTCTCTAGCTTTCAGGCATCCTACATAACAATTTCACCTCATGTTGGAGTATTGACATCTTTGTTTGATTGTCATATTGACTGGCATATTACACCTGAAAGATATTATAAAGATAAAAAGAATCTTTTTGAACATGGTTGTGATGTTGTGTATACATCTGACGAAGACTTAGATATAACTTTGTCTGAACAAAATGAAAATATGATTTTTAAAATAATGAAGACTATTAAGCCAGAAATGTTAAAAGCTGATATTCAAGCTGAATTAAAAACCTTTCCTGGTCTTCAATATAGAAAAGAAGTTATTGCAATTATAAATGGCGTCATTTATATATCTGACGTATTAGCGACAGCGCCACATTCAAGTGTGGAAGCACTTAAGGATATTGCAAAAACTTATAAAGATGCGAAGATATTTTTGCTCTATGGTGGAGCGAATAGAAATGTTAGTCAAAGTGATGCAATAGATGAATTTAATAAAATTAAATCCAAATATGTAGTTATAACATTGCCAGATACAGGTTTTGAAGTTGAGTCACAGCTAAAGAATGTTAAACATTGTGAAGATTTAGCTTGCGGGATAATTTGGGCAAGTGAAAATGCGAAACCAGGAGATGTTGTCTTATTGGCACCTGGAGCACCGAGTTTTCATAGATACGAAAACTACGAAAAACTACACGAACACTTCATTGAACTCGTAGATAATATTTAATTACATATAGAATCATTTTAATGAGACATGACAATAGAACCCCAGAACAACTTAGAGATTTTAGTTTTGAACGTGATTACACAAAATATGCGCTTGGTTCAGTACTTGTTACTTTTGGAAATACTAAAGTTCTGTGTACAGCATCGATGGAAGACAATATTCCGCATTGGATGAAAAACTCTAACAAAGGATGGGTTACAGCAGAATATTCTATGTTGCCTGGTTCATCACCCCAGAGAGTAACTCGTGAAGCAGCAAAAGGAAAACAGTCTGGTCGAACACAAGAAATACAACGATTGATTGGTAGATCTCTTCGTGGTGTTGTTGATTTATCATTAATGCCAGGAATATCTATTACATTGGATTGTGATGTATTACAAGCTGATGGTGGTACACGTACCGCATCAATAACAGGATGTTATGTTGCTTTACATGATTGTTTTACAAGATTATTACAAACCGGAATATTGAGTTCAATGCCACTAACTGAACAATGCGCAGCACTAAGTGTAGGTATAGTCGAAGGCATAGTAGTTGCTGATTTAGATTATATTGAAGATTCGACTGCTCAAGTTGATATGAATGTTGTGATGAGCGGGGACCGTTTCGTTGAAGTACAAGGAACAGCTGAAGGTATGGCATTTTCTAAAGGTGAACTTGATGATTTATTAGATATTGCAACACTAGGAATTAAAGAAGTAATGTTATTACAAAATGAAGTACTTTCTATTCCACCTGAACCTAGAGTAATAAAAAACCCTTTTGAATAATGTATAAATTTGTTTTAGCCACTCATAACGATAATAAACGTGCAGAAATAGAAGAAATCTTTCGTAAAAATTTTACCGGTGATTTTATTTTTGTTCCAGGAGTAGATCCTGGAGAAGTAATTGAAGATGGTGAAACTATTGAAGAAAATGCTCGCATTAAAGCACATGCTTGGCTTAGTGTGAATCCTGATTGTATTGCAATTGCCGATGACACAGGATTGTTCGTTGATGCTATTGAAGGTAGACCTGGTATTTGGGCTGCAAGATATGCAGGTGAGAATGCTACATATGATGATAATTGCAATAAATTATTAGAAGAACTTTCTAGTGTATCTAAAGAAAATAGAACTGCAAGATTTTCAACTTGCGCAATCGCTGCTGGAAAAAACATTAACGATGTTGTAGCTATTGGAAATATTGAAGGAATTATTTCATCGGAAAAAACTGGTGACTCTGGATTTGGTTACGATCCGATTTTTATTCCTACTGATTATGGCAACGATAAAACATATTCACAATTAGGTAATGAATATAAAAATTCGTATTCTCATCGTTCAAAAGCCTTTAGATCTCTAGTAATGGGAATATTAAATAGTAAATTATAAATTCCAGATTTATTATAACTAATATATATCTATGACAATGAGATTCGATTGTAAGAACTTTGATTCTAGAACTTATGCTACAGGTGAAGTTGTTAGGAAATGTCGCCTCGATCTAGCACCAAATGCTCCATTTGAATGTCCCGAGAATTGCGAAGCTTTTGTAAAACGTACTGCTGATGTGGGATGGGATTACGGGACTTTAGCAACACCAATAATCACACCTGTAGGCGAAGTGGTTGGAGCTAATAAGCAAGATACCGCAAATGTTCTTGATGAAGCTGAGTATATTATTAATGCAATTACCCCAGAAGTCATGGCTGAATTTGCTGCTCTTGATAAATCGATGGAACTAAAGAAAAAAGGCAAAAGCCTCTTTAGTAAAAAAGTTAAAAAGAAGAAGAAAAAGAAGTGAGCATAATGAATAACTTTCCATTTGAAGTCGAAAAATTATGGTCGAGCGTAAGTAATCGTGCTGAAAAAGAGACTATTGCAAAAGAAATGATTAGTTTTGCAAAAGATGGTCAAGTCATTGGATTTGGTAGCGGGACAACATCCATGGTTTGTGCTTTAGCCTTTGGTGATGCTGTTAAAGACGGTCTAGATATTAAGGCAGTTGTGACATCTTATGAACTTGCATGGCTTTGTGAATCTTTAAATATTGATGTTTTAGAACTTTCTGATGATGTACAAATTGATTGGTGTTTTGATGGTGCTGACGAAGTACACGATGGTAAAAACTTGTTAAAGGGTAGAGGTGGCGCGATGCATCGTGAACGCAAAGTATTCAATGCGTCAAAAAAGCGGTTTGTTGTTGCAGATTCGACCAAAGATGTTTCTGTCTTAGGCGAGAAGTTTCCAGCACCAATAGAAGTAATCCCAAACAAGCTTATTGATGTTTATAAGGATTTGAATTTATTGGGCTTTGATTCTGTTTCTATCCGCTTGGCTGGAGCTGGGTCAAAAGATGGTCCTGTTATTACAGAATCTGGCAATGCTATTGTTGATATAATAAATCGTTCCGGCTTTAGTCCCGATTGTGTTAATGATATCACCAATTTAAATGGTGTTTTTGATACTGGACTTTTTATGAATTATGAATTCGAGCGCATTTCTTAAACGGTACTTAAATGTGTCACGGCAATACCTACGCTTGCAACAATTATACCAATCAGTTGTACTTTAGAAATTTTCTCTTTCAATAAAACTACTGATATCGCTATTATTCCTAAAGTAAATGGAATTGAAGCTAATGCTGCAACAATTCCAGCTATGCCTCTTTTTAATGCTTCGTTCAAAAATACTATCCCTAATAGTTCGAATAATATGAACATCGCTGAATTTATTGCAATTGTTTTATTTGCAAGGTTTTTAATACCTAATGTTGAATTTTTGTCTTTGCTCTTTTTGATGATGATTAAAATACTTAACAGCACAATGCTTGAAATCTGTGTAATGAAATAAGCATTATCTTTCGCAATGTTATCAACAAATGATATAAATGTAATATTTAAACCGAACCCTGATCCGACTAGAAGTCCTAACATTATATCTGTGAATACAGAAGTTGAGTGGCTCTCATTATCGGCCTTGCGCAATAACCAAACACTGGATATTAATATAAAAATACCAATGTATGTTACTAATCCAAGTCGTGTTAGGAATATTGTAGTAGCTATAACAGGTATTGATATTTCAAAAACAGAACTTGTAGGGGCAATGACCCCGCTGCGACCTTTAGATAAAGCGAATCCAACGAGACTTAAGGCACTTGCATGCGCAAAGCCAGCAGCTATCCCAAGTAAAACAAATTTTGTATTTAAATGACTTAAGTTAAAATTTGATATTGCAATAAAATAAATTCCCGCAAGAACATTAAAAATAATAACCAGCAGTTTCGATGAAATTTTTATTGATGCTCGTCCTATTGCAAATGTTCCAATTGCCCAACTGATGGCACAGCCTATTGCGAATAATGATGAGAGCGAAGTTTGTGTATCCACGGGTATCAAATCTAGTCTATTTATATGTATAAATATTTCGTACGAGCGGAGCCGTGCTCTCCGGTGGAGAGCTAAGGTAATGAGTTGTTAGTCGGATCGCATTGATCAAACGTTTATTTCGTACGAGCGGAG
>JAGPDB010000024.1:0-9842 GCA_018057765.1 Acidimicrobiia bacterium | reverse complement strand
TCAAATCTAGTCTATTTATATGTATAAATATTTCGTACGAGCGGAGCCGTGCTCTCCGGTGGAGAGCTAAGGTAATGAGTTGTTAGTCGGATCGCATTGATCAAACGTTTATTTCGTACGAGCGGAGGGACTTGAACCCTCACGTCTTTCGACACTAGAACCTAAATCTAGCGCGTCTGCCAATTCCGCCACGCTCGCGAGACTCTAAATTATAGTGTGGTTTATTAATAGAGTTCATATCGGCACCACACGAATATCATTGTGTATTCGGTAATTTGGGTCTAGCATAATGATACATTAAAGAAATCTAGTGTTTCTAACGATACATCAACGAACATCGGAGAAGAAAAATGACAAAAGATTTACATACAAAAGCTAAAGAAATAACTGAGTCGGAATTAAAGACTTATGAAGAGCGAACAAAAGAGTCCTCTCGCCATACTCACGAGGCTCAAAAAGTATTACCGATGGGCGTGCCTAGTAGCTTCCAATTTTATGATCCACATCCTGTTGTTGCATCGAAGGCACAAGCTTCATGGCTCGAAGATGTCGATGGGAACCATTACGTTGACTTTAACATGGGCTATGGTGCTCTACTTGCGGGCCATTGTCATCCAGTTTTGAAAAAAGCGATTATTGAACAACTAGAACTTGGCACTTTGTTCGTTACTCCATGTGATACAAATGCTGATGTTGCCAGTTTATTATGTGAACGTTTTAGCCAAGATATGTTTCGTTTTACTAATTCTGGTACAGAATCTACTCATGATGCTCTTCGAGTTGCACGCGGTCATACTGGACGTTCAAAAATAATTAAACTTGAAGGTGGCTATCATGGTCACCATGATGAGGTTATGGTTTCGACTAAACCTGCATTAGTTGAGGCGGGGGATCCTAATTTTCCTAATACCATTCCTGCAACTGGCGGTCTGCCTGATGGTGTTGTTACTGACGTTACTATTGTACCTTTCAATAACCTTGAGTCCTTAGAAACCCTTTTAAAAACTAAAGAATATGCTGCTTTTATTCTCGAGCCTGCAATGGAAAATATCGGTATTGTTTTACCAGATGATGGATACTTGCAAGGTGTTCGTGATTTAACAAAGAAATATGGAACTGTATTGATTTTTGATGAAGTAAAAACAGGTATTACTTCTGGCTATAACGGCGCCACAGGCGTCTTTGGTGTTATTCCAGATATGGTTTGTTTGGCTAAATCCATAGGGGGAGGTTTACCTCTTGGTGCTTTTGGTGGAAGTCACGAACTTATGGATAATATTTCAAATGGTAAGGTTCAACATTTGGGTACTTATAATGGTAATCCACTAGTAATGGCGGCTGCTCGTGCTGTTCTTGGTGATATTTGTACGAAAGAAAATATTGATGAGGCTTCAAGAAAAAACCGTTCAATTTTAGATCGTATAGATGCAATTATTGCTCAATATGATTTACCAGCTCATACTGTACAACTTGGCGCTAAGGGTTGTATAACTTGGTCTCGTGATAGGGTTCGTAATTATCGTGATTATAAAGCTACAGATTTTGAATTGGCATATGCTCAGTGGGTTTGGGGAATTAATAGAGGAATATTGTTACCACCTGGACTTGATGAACAATGGTTGATTAGTGTTCAAACAACAGAAGAGGATTGCGATCAACTAGTTGACGTGTTCAAAACTTTTGTTGAAGAACTGGTCAGCTAATCTTAGTTAGTTTTTCGGTATCAGCAATATAGCTGTATAGTTTTTCGTAATTTTCTAGATCTTCTAAGAAGTTGCTATTTACAACAATAATGTTTGATCCAGATTCTATATCCAATTGGCCATCTTCTAGTTTTTGTATCAGTCTTACTATGTCGTTAGTTTTTAATATTGGATCAAAGTCAAAGCCGTCGTCTTTGTGAATAGTTTTTAACAATGGTGTGTCGACATAGGTTGGTAAAAAATTAAAGGTTCGTGAATTTGGTAATTCTTTTGCAACTGCTTCAAAGTATCTGGTACTTGCAGCTTTTGAACTGCAATATAGTGAAAACTCGGCATCTGGGATTCTGTCTGATACCGACGAAATATTTATTATTAAAGCATTGGTTAATTTATTAAATAGATCTTTTACAATCATCATTGGAGCTAGAACATTTAAATCATATATTTTGGTTCAGTACGCGAGATTCCATAGACTTTGTGACCACGTTCAAGAAAATCTCTACTTATTGACTCACCAATACCTTTACTTACCCCTGATATAATGCATGTTTTCATGACAAGATATTAGTCTCTTCGGCTTTATAGCAATTAATTTTCTTCAAAGCGTGTCATTTATGTCAGAATAGCCTATAATTTAAGCTGAGAATCAAAAGGGTTCTCACTGAATGAATAGAGTATGTTTTGACTACAGGTACAGTTAAATTTTTTAACGCAGAAAAAGGCTTCGGCTTTATTGAAAGAGAAGATGGAAAAGATGTATTCGTACATTTTTCTAATATTGAAGGCGAAGGCCACAAATCATTAGACGATGGTGCAAAGGTCGAATTCGACGTTGTAGCTGGTGCTAAAGGCGACGAAGCGCAAAACGTTAAAGTCGTAGACTAAGAAATTAATCTTTAATTTTTTAATACAATTTGGGAGGGTATTATTATCCTCCTTTTTTATGTCATTATTATATTTATTTCTTTTATTTGACGATAACTTAATTTTTGTATATAATTTTACCAATGAATAATTCAATGACCACTTCGATGATGATGCACATGATGAATATGTTGCGCCCGGAGCTGGTTTCATAGTTATTTCTTTAACTAATTTAGAAAATCCACCAGCTTCGGGCAGGTGGATTTTTTTTATGGTTTTAAGGAATGGTTTTGAGTTTAATAGATGTACAAAATAGAGAAATAATAACAATAGGATTTGGTCCTGCTGGTTTGGCAGTTGTCCAGCAGGCTCATGCTAAAGGCTTGGGTGTTGAGGCCATTGATCCTACAAATGAAATAGGTGGCGGCTTGTTGGGAGATGTTAGCTTAACTTCTAACTCACCTGGCGCTGATTTTACAGAGCCTTATGTGGATTGTAATCCAAGAGCTCTCACACTTGCTGAGGCGCAACCACTAATTGGCACGACTGTGCCTGTAAAGTTAAAACTTGCATGTAGTTTTTTACATTCAGTTGCTAAATGTGCAGTAAATGATGGTTGGGTGAGCCATACAAAAGAAAAAGCGTTAGGTGTTGTCCAAACACCAAATGGCTATTTAGTCAATACACCTAAACAAAAATTTATAACATCAAGATTATTCTTAACACTAGGTGCTAAGGAAGAATTACTTCCTGAACTTTCAAATAGGGATGCAAGTATTACATATAAAGCTGGAGAAATATTTTCGCATTATCGCGATGAAGAACTCGCAACAGCGTTAAAAGAGAATCCTCATGTAATCATTATTGGAAATTCACATGGAGCTTATTCCGTAGTTGGAAAACTATTAAAAGCTTTTCCAAATATTCGTATTGATATGCTTAAAAGGTCGGATACTAAACCGTTTTTCGAAAGTGTTGATGAAGCAAAAAGTTTCCGGTATCAAGTAACTGCAAAAGATTCAATATGTCCTGATACTGGACGCATAAATCGCTACGATGGTATAAGAGGTAAAGCTAGAGATCTCTGGTATAGAGAAACTCAAGATAATTTAGATCACAGACTTTATAGCCATACTGATACGACTTTGAATGCTCTTGACTTATCCGGAAAAGCAATACTTGTTCAGGCTATTGGTTTTGAACGAAATAATGTACCATTTTCTCGTCTCGATGGATCAGAATTAAAATATAGAACTATTCCAACACCACAAGGGTTTGCACAAGCTGTAGAAATAGGTGGAGATCCATTACCCGGGGTAACCGCTATTGGTCTTGGTTCTAGTGAGAAAATTGGAACAAACGTATTTCATGAACAAGCAAAAGATGCTTTAGAGGTACCACTACCAAACCCACTACCAGAATTATTAGCAATATAAGGAGAGAAATGACAAAGACATACGAACAATTAGCAGAAATTAGTTTTGAAAAATTAGAAGATATAAAACCAGTGCCATTTATTTTTGAATCTGGCCAAGATATATTGAAATATAAAGTACCAGTTGTGACACCGGATGGAACTTGTAGTGCTGGTCATGAATTTGAAGCTGAACCATATGATTTGCGTGCAATCTTAAATATTACGAATAGCGAGCATCAAGAAAAAGTTATTGGACAAATACAGGAACTATATAATTTACTTGAAGGTGTTCAACAAGAACTGAAAACTGATTGGATTGGTATATATCAGACTGCAACGAATAAAGACGGGGTAGAGGTTTTGGTAAAACTTGCTTATCAAGGTGAACTAAGTCGTGCCGAGTTTCCTTTAACTAAAGAGTTTGCTCCATATAGTAATAACACAACAGTTGGTTTGAGCGGTAAAGCTATAATTATTGAAAGTGTTAGTGAATTTAAAGGAGCTTATTATATTTGTGACGGAAATGTGAATAGTGAAGCATGTCTTCCTATCTACAGTTCTGATCTTAGCAAAGTAATAGGTATTGTTGATGCAGAATCCTTTCACGACAGATTTTTCGAAGGCCGTAAACTGGATTTAGTAGCAAAGCTTTGCGAACAGCTAAGTGCCTATTTGCCTATATAATTTATTCACTTAGAACTCATGTTCTTGGACGATAATGCATTCGGCAAATATCCAATAACATCTGAAGCAATAATTCCAGGCTGTGTTTTTTCTTGCGCAGCTATATCGCCAGCCAAACCATGGAGGTATACTCCTAGTTGGCTAGCTTCAAATGTAGTAAAACCCTGTGCTAGTAGTCCAGCAATTATTCCTGCTAATACATCACCGGTGCCTGCTGTAGCTAAACCGGGGTTACCTGTATAGTTTTCATATATTGAACCATCTGGCCCAGCAACAAGTGTTTTGTTAGCTTTGCTGACAAGTACCACTTCAAATTCTTTTGAGTATAAAGCGGCTACTTCCTTGCGACTATGTATATCTGATGGTAATTCAATACCTGTAAGTTTTTTGAACTCACCATCATGCGGAGTAAATATAAATTGCTTATTTCTTATCGAAGCTTGTTTTAATTTTACTAAATCGTCTTTAAAACATGTGAGTGCACCTGCATCAAGGATTGTAGGAATTGATATATTCGCTATTAGTTTTTTTATCAAATTTGCATTAAAATTAACTAGACCGGGGCCAATTAACACAACCGAAATTTTTCTTTCTTTTATAAACTTATTCAATGAATCAAATGCTTCGTTTTCATTTTCGGGGATGCGTAAGGTCATTGCTTCGAGTACTCTTTTTTCTAGCTTGTCTATTACGTTTATCGATGATGCAATAGTCACTAGTCCTGCACCTATGCGAAGTGAGGCCATTGCCGAAAGTAGCGGAGCACCAACCGTTCCAGGCGATCCACCAATTATTAAGACATGGCCATAGCTATATTTATTCGTATCATCTTTTCTATTGATTAATTTTGATAATAATTTATGTTCCATCACAAATTCCTCGAATCATAAGCCCAGTGTAATAAAGCTTGTCTTTGGCGAGGCCTGCAATTTTCATCACCTATATCGCAATTATTCTGTAGTTGAGTTATATGTCTTTTCATATTTTTCCAACGTTTGATTTGTCGATGGTCTTCTTCGTCTATACGTCTACCCTGATAGTAGCGACAATACCATAAAAACCAACCTTTTGGATCTTCGTCATATATCCAACCGTTCTTTTCCCAAACACTAAGAGCTTGACTTGCATTTACTTTAAAATAGTTAAGATTTTTGTCAGCTTTGTTCTGAGAAAATTTAGCCTTTTTAAACCATGTTCTTGGAAATTCATTCGGAATTTCAACAAAATAATTCCCACCAAATATTCCTAAGTCGAGCATTTGTTTTGGTGTTAAATCTGGCTTAAAATCCTCACCAAAATTTTTGCCTTGTTTTTCGCTTAATTCGTATGAATAATCTGATTGATATACTTCATTAACGATTACTGTACCGAGTATTTTATTAGACATGAAAGTAAGTTTATAGCTTCTTAACTATGAGATTCACAAATAGAGCATTTCATTGTATTCTTATAAAGAGATATAAAAATCAACTAACTAAATTCTCCATTGTATCTTTTCTTACATTTACTTAAGAATAGTATTGCACCAAACAAAACTAGTAGAAATGCATTTGCTATTAATGTTTCTATATTTGCGCCAGTGTACGGCAAAGATCCATTTCCTCTAATCCGTACAGAATAGGATTGAATAAGTACTTCACCAGTAGGTGAGATACCTATACCCACTATTGTATGGGTATCGGATTTTAGATTCTTTGGTAGTACTAAATCAGTTGCAGCGAAACCGTCGCTATTCGCACTTACTCTTTTGAGTAATGTAGGGTCAGAGCAAACATAATAACTAACTTGACTATGTGGCATCCAAGATTTGGTACCAATAACTTCAATAGTTTTACCCGCCATCAAATCTCCGCTAACAATCTTTAAAAAATCATTAGGCAAAGGACAAGATGTGAGTGAGTCAGGTAGAATCAATGGTTTCCTAGTTGTAATTCCATCAATAAGTGTTAATTCATTTTGTTCTGATTCATAATTGTTCTCAAACCAATCTGGAATCCCATTATCGTTATTGTCAGTATCGTTAGCGATTGTTCGTGACAAAGTTATCGAGCCAGTATTTGATGATGTTCCACCATGTCCATCTGAAATTGTGTATTCAAAAGTTTTAGTAATAGTCTCACCAATTTTCAGTTCAAGGAAATATTCACCAACATTCCAACGGATTAGACCATTCTCAATCACAAGTGTTCCAATATCAGAACCTGTAGAAGTGACACTTGTTATACTGAGTGAATCGTCGGTATCTGGATCACTATCATTAACTAAAACATCTATTGTCGGCGTTTGTCGATCTTGAACAATGAGAGTGTCAGGTTCTGCAATTGGGTTAGCATTCAAACCATTTACAGTCACATATATGCTTGCACTAGAAACATTTCCAAATAAATCTTGTACATCATATCGTATTTCGGCGATGAGAGAGCTTCCTTGCGATACATTATTAAAATCTCCATCAGGATCGAATATGACATTATTATTAACAATTGAAATTGAACCTCTATCAGTAATTAATGTTGCACTAATAAGTTCCAATGTGTCTCCAGTATCAGGATCGGTATCATTATCTAAGGGAGAAATGCTGATTGGAGTATTTTCATCTGTGCTCACTTGATCATCAACTGGAGTTGGCGCATCATTAACACCATTTACCGTGATTGATATAGTGGCTTGTGAATAAACTCCTGGAAAAATATCGTCACTTATTTGATAAGTGAAACTAACTACTTCTGATTCGCCATCATTGAGGTAGTCATATGCTCCATTTGGAGAATATGTAATATAGCTGTTAGCCATCGAAGCTGTTCCTAGTAAACCAGTCGTATCTAAAGAGCGAATCCAAAAGGGGTTACCATTATCAGCGAAGTCATTTGTGCGCGGGTCGATGACAATTGATGTTTCGTCAGCATCGACATTATATGTATCATTAAATGCTTCAACATGATCATAACGTCCTGTAACAGTTACTGTAATAGCACCCTCACTAGATAAACCATTTTCATCATTAATAATATATGTCAATACAGTATCTTCTTGCCCACCTACAGCTAAATACTCAAAATCGCCATTCGGATCGAATACAACTTTGCCATTAGATACTGTTGCAGTTCCTTTTCCGGCTTGTGCAGTTACTGTTACTAAAGATATTTGGTCACCATCTGGATCGCTATCGTTTACTAATGCATCAATAGTTACTGGGTTATCTTCATTTGTTGTTGCAATATCGCTAACAGCAATTGGTGGGGTAGATGCTAAGAATGTAATAGTTCCAGTAACTGCAGCATTGCTCGGAGCTATTTCGTCAGTTTCGGATTGATTTACACTGTATTGACATGAGTCGTAACCAGCCGTTCCGTTATTTGTATATATGATATTGTTACCACTCCATGTACACGTACCATTCGTGGCTTGGATGGGTATGGATTGGGCGGTGGGTGTACCTAGCTTTGTTCCTATTCCGCCAGTGAAACCTGAGTCATTAGCTAGTGGTGATACAGTCTTCGAGTTTCCTATTTGTAAAATAAAAGTACCATCATCGACTGCAACAGGTGCTGTATATACATCGCTAAATGTCAAAGTGTTATCTGTGGTTGATGAATCCCAAGTTAAATTCCATGTTGGACAGCATGAGCCGGCATAACCAACTCCACCGTATTGTCGAACTGTTTGTGTTGGAATTGTCATAGTTGTTGAACCAGCTGATGGCGCGGTTGCACTATAGCTTTTACAAATATTTAAATCTTTTGTAGTCGATGTTTGAGTGTATATTTGTGTGAATGAATTACCTACACCATCAAGGGTGACTTTATCTATACTTGCCTCGTAAATACCTGTTTCTGATAAGTATGCACGTCTTACACAACGCTCATAATTGAATGTTTGTCCAGCTCTAACATTTTGTGGATACGATAGTGTTGTATCGGCATAGTGGCGAGTATTTACAGTACCAAATTGACCACCTCTATTAAGTGTATCGTTACGTTGATTAATGGTAGTGTTTTGATAACTTGTTGTTATAAATGATTCAACAGCATCAGCTGGAGTCGTTGTTTTAGCAGAAAGTGCTACAAATGATGATATTGATATCATAATAAGTATTAAAGTAGCAATTGTACGTTTTATAATGTTGATATTTGCTTTAATAAGGGCTCTAATGTAAGTAAGCATATTTATATCATCGTCAGTATCTGCAAAATGTTAAGCATATCCATGCGAAAATAATTTAAAGTCACACTGGGTGAATAATTAAACGTTGGAATTGAGAGGCTTTTCTCGGAATTACATTATATTCGTAGCAAACGCAAAATATTTTTATTTTTTAGCTAAGATATTGTTCAATCAAAAATTAAATGGCAGATATACTCTCAGTAAAGCAGCCAAAAAATTCATTAATTTAAAAGGACCGAAATTTGACAGCTACATTTATGCTTGACAATAAGACCATTGGAATTCAAAAATCAATAATGACCGGTAGTGTTAAAATATTTATCGATGGTGAAGAAATAGACATTCAAAATGCATGGAATCCTGCATCACAATTTCAATTCGCCTCGAAGAAAACATACGAACTTGTGCTTCTTGGCCATAATGTAACTATACAAAGAGAGAAACCTTTATTATTTGGATATTACAGAAAATGGATATTTCATATTTGGGTAGATGGACAGTTTTTGCAGTCCGTAGCTGACTAATCTATATAAAATTATGTACTTTTAGTGCACTGTTACAGCATTCCAGTTGTTTAAGGGTTATGTCTATTTTTAATAAAGTATTTTTTTGGTTAATGTATAAAATTTTGATTTAGTGGTGCTAATGTCTTTTATATATAATAAAAACGAATAAGGGAAATTATGTCAAAGAAAATATTTGCAATGATAATGATTCTGTCTATAGGTCTTGTCACATTTATGAACATCTCGCCAGTAAGTGCAGCGGCGGATACTTGTACTTGGACTGGTGCGACTTCAACAGCGATGTCTGATTCTTCTAACTGGACAGGTTGCGATAATGGTAATGCTCCACAGACTGGTGATGAATTGTTGTTTCCACCAGTAGCATCAAATAAAGCTTTAAACATTGATGGTTTCACTGCAGTTACAGATCAGTTAACTATCACAGGTGCTGGTTATAGTTTTAATAGAACTGGTGCTGCAGCTTTTAACATTGATGGACCTAGT
>JAGPDB010000023.1 GCA_018057765.1 Acidimicrobiia bacterium | reverse complement strand
CAGTGGATATTTAATCCTATTTGTGTCATCATTTAACCTTGTTAAAAACTAAAATGTAAATTAATGAGATTTAGATGGAAAATATAAAAAACAAAACTAAAAAATCTAAAATTGATCAATCTGTGCGAGCTATATTTAGTTTGTATTGGAATTATAAAGCACAATATCTTTCAATCGATATATTAAGAATTATCTCTGCTGTACTAGGTGCATTTTTACCATATTTTATTGCAAAAATTGCTAACTCAAAAGGTGACGTACACGACCTCATTTTTTACAGTACAAGCATGTTTAGTGTAATGGTTATTCATGGCATCTTGTGGGCTGGTGCTGATTTCGTCTATGCAAGAAAAATAAAAAAATCGTTCTATAAATTTCGTGAAATTCTATTTAATGCAGCATGGAAACGTGACTATGTTGAATTTATATCACAGCCAAGTGGTAAATCTGCAGCGAGCATAACAAGAATCCAATCCGATATGGATGCATTATATTTTGCTTATAACTGGAATTTCATCACTTTGATTTCAAGTATCCCTGTGCTCGTAGGACTGTTATATTCAACAATCATTGAAAACAGTATTGCTTATCTCGTATTTTTTGTTGTAATTTTTGTTGTATTACGAATACAGATAGTTGGCATGAAAAAAGCTCAAAGTAAATTTGCTGATATAAATACAAGCGTTGATGGAAACTTATTCGATTCATTTTCAAATTTTGTTAACGTGATTTCTTTTGGAGCCCGAAGAAAAGAAGTGAATTCATTTAGAAAAGTTAACAATGAGTTGGCTATAGCTGATGTTAAAGCCAGAACCGTATATACAGCATTCTGGGCTAGTGCTTCTTTCATGTTGAGATTTGTCCTTTGGGCATGCATATTAACGTTCAACCTCATCTTATTGAATAATAAAAGCATTACCTTTGCACAGTTCATATTGTCTATTGCAGTACTAGTTGAATTTACCGATTTGTTTTGGCGACTTGTCGAATCATTCGGCACTTTTACAGAACATTTTGCCAGTTATAAGACTAATTACAATTTTCTATTCGAAGATCGAAATGTAATAAAAGAATATTTTGAAGATTCCAGAAAACACGAAATCAAAGAATATAAAGTTCCTACTTTTGATTTGGCGATATCTTTTGATGATTTGAATTTTGCTTATCCGGATCGCCCAGAAAAGTTGGTACTAAAAAATCTGAATTTAGTGATTAAAAAAGGTGAGAAGATCGGTGTTGTTGGTAAAACTGGTTCTGGAAAATCTACATTAGTAAAACTATTATTAGGTTTTTATGATTTTGACCATATTGCGCTTAGTGTCGATAATAATCAAGTGTCAAAAGAAGAGCTCGCACTATTAAATTGTTATGTTCCCCAAGACACAACATTGTTTCAACAAAGTATCGAATTTAATATAGCTTATGCAAAGAATGTTGAAGTTTCACATGCTGATGTTGTTGAAGCTGCTAAGAAGGCGCATGCTCATGAATTTATAGTCTCGCTTAAAGATGGGTACGATACTTTGGTGGGCGAGCGTGGTATTAAACTTTCGTTGGGTCAACGTCAACGTATTGCTTTGGCACGTGCATTTTTAAAAGATTCTCAACTCCTCATTCTTGATGAAGCAACTTCCGCCTTAGATTCTAAAACTGAATCATTAGTTCAAGAATCATTAGAGGAACTTTGGAAGAATCGTACTGTTGTTGCTGTAGCGCATCGTTTATCAACATTAAATAACGTAGATCGTATTATTGTTATAGACAATGGAGAAATAGTAGAACAAGGAAGCAAAACAGAATTACTAGCGATGAACGGTATGTTTAGCGAACTGTGGAACCATCAATCTAATGGCATGATCATTGAAGATGACGAGAACGAAGTAGAGTTAGTGCAACAGTACTGACAATTGTCTTAAACGAACGATTTCTGCATGTTTGCTGGCCTAACCGTAAATAAACGGATAATTTGTTGACTTCAATCCCCAGATATTTTATAATTGAAGAATAAATAAGGAGATTTTATGGCTAGTGGACGAAACCCTTTTGGTGCTAATGGACGCCCGGCTTATTATGATAGAGATCCTGCAAATGAATTGGCAAGATATGCTGACACTTTAGATCCACGAACTAGGAAAGCTTCGGGAATAGTGGTTATTCTTGGTCAAACTCCAGATCAAGATCGAGCATATATATTACCATTATCGAGTGAATTTCCAGATCCTGCAAATGAATTGGCAAGATATGCTGACACTTTAGATCCACGAACTAGGAAAGCTTCGGGAATAGTGGTTATTCTTGGTCAAACTCCAGATCAAGATCGAGCATACCGTGTAGATCCACACACATTTTCTGCATTATCGGATGCAACATCAAGTTTGGATCGTTTTACCTTTGATATTGGTGGTAATAGTTTAGGATCGATGCAAGTATAATTTTTTATACTTGCAGATGTACTTTACAGGTAGTATAATATTTAAGTTATGACAAATACTATTTACACACACAACTCAGTTTTACTTGTCGTTCTCCTTACTTAGCCATGCTCTTCGACATAATCGAATAACATGGCAACCCTCCGAAAACTCGGAGGGTTTTTCATTTCTAAAGCTAAAAACTTAAAAATGAAGCCAAAGAAGTAAATATAGAGACAAATCAAGTAAACAAAGTAGAATAAAAAGGGTCAAAAGGGGAATCATGAAGCTAACAGGTGCACAGGCCTTGGTAAAAAGTCTAGAGATGGAAAACGTTGATGTTGTATTCGGTTTACCCGGTGGAGCAATTTTGCCAGTCTACGACCCCATATTAGAGTCACCTATTAGGCACATCCTCGTACGTCACGAGCAAGGTGCTGGTCATATGGCTGAGGGGTATGCCCATGCAACAGGCAAACCCGGGGTTGCAATGGTAACATCTGGCCCTGGAGCTACAAACATTGTTACTCCTCTTGCAGATGCAATGATGGATTCAATACCAATGGTTGTAATAACAGGCCAAGTTCCGCTAAGCGTTATTGGTACTGATGCTTTTCAAGAATGTGACACTGTAGGAATAACTATGGGTGTAACAAAACATAACTGGTTAATTACAGACGCAAAAGATATACCTCGAATAGTTCAAGAAGCGTTTCATGTAGCAACAACTGGTAGACCTGGCCCTGTTCTAATTGATTTACCTAAAGATATTGCTAATGCAGAAATGGAATGGTATTGGCCAGAAAATGTTAATCTACCAGGATATAAACCAACTACTAAAGGTCATCCTAAACAAATTAAAGATGCAGCAAAACTTATTGCAAAATCTAAAAAGCCAGTAATTTATGCTGGTGGCGGAATTTTAAAAGCACGTGCTGCTGACGCTCTAAAAGAATTTGCGGAATTAATTGGTGCTCCAGTAGTAACCACACTTATGGCACGCGGCTGTTTCCCTGATGAGCATGAACTTTGTCTAGGTATGCCAGGAATGCATGGAAACTTTACTGCGATAACTGCAATGCAAGAATCAGATTTGTTGATAACACTTGGCGCACGTTTCGATGATCGAGTAACCGGAAAACTTGATGGTTTTGCGCCAGAAGCAAAAATTATTCATGTTGATGTCGATCCTGCTGAACTTGGAAAAGTTCGTAATGCCGATGTTCCTATTGTTGGTGACTGTCGCCTAGTTATAGAAGAATTGATTAAAGCTACTGAAAAACAATTTGGGAAAAATGAGCGTGAAGATATTTCAGAATGGATAGCGCATATAAAACAAAATCAAAAAGATTTCCCACTTGCATATGATCGCGACGATGACGAAACTGTTAAACCACAATATTGTATAGAACAAATACATGCAGCTGCAGATGAAGATACCATATTGGTTTCTGGCGTTGGGCTTCACCAAATGTATGCTTCACAATATTGGAAATTCAACCACCCATATACATGGATTAACTCTGGTGGACTAGGTACCATGGGCTTTTCTATACCCGCTGCTATTGGAGCCAAGGTTGCTAAACCAGACCGTATGGTTTGGGCAGTTGATGGTGACGGATGTTTCCAAATGACTGCTCAAGAACTTGTTACTGCAGCAATTGAAAAAATTCCTGTAAAGATTGCAATATTAAATAATTCATATTTAGGTATGGTTCGTCAATGGCAAGAACTTTTCTATGAAGAACGCTATAGCGAGGTTTATTTGAGCGATACCATTCCAGACTTTGTTATGTGGGCTACAGCAATGGGTTGTGCAGCATTTCGTGTTGATAAAAAAGAAGATGTTATTACAACAATTGAGAAAGCTAATGCTATTAACGATCGTCCTGTTGTTATCGATTTTCGTATTGATCAAAACGAGAAAGTATTTCCAATGGTTCCTGTTGGTCGTACAAACTCACAAGTTGAGTTGGGCCCAATGTATCCACCACACGCTGGTCAACCAGATATTGCAGGTATTGCAGGGTCCGTCCCTGCAAAAAGTGGACAAAAAGAACAGGAGGCGAAATAATGGCTAAGTTAACTTATGTAAAAGACGGTCATCATATCTATTCGGTACTTGTAGAAAACCGCTTCGGTGTTTTGGCACGTGTTGCACAACTTTTTGCACGACGCGGATTCAATATTTTCTCTTTGGCTGTAAGCGAAACTGAAGATCCTGCTTATTCTCGAATGACTATTGTTGTTGATGCTCACGACACTCCTCTTGAACAAGTTGTAAAACAAATGCATAAACTTATTCCAGTTATTAAAATTACAGAAATAGGTGTTGGTCAAGGAGTCGAACGCGAACTTGCACTTATTTGTGTCAAAGCAACACCGGCTTTGCGTGGTCAGATAACAGAATTAGTTTCAATCTTTGATGCGAAAATAATTGATGTGGGTTCTGGTGAATTAACAGTTTCTATGGTCGGGGCACCTGACCAAGTCGATGCTTTTGCCGAATTGTTAAAACCATTCGGTATTATTGAAACTCAAAGAACGGGACGTATTGCACTCAAAAAACTTGACGCTAGAATAGATGCACATTCAACATCTAAAGTTAACTAAGGTATTAAGTGTCTAGATTTGGCAAACCTCCACAAGAAATTGTCTGTGTTGATTGTGGTTCACCAGCTTACCTACTCGATCGACTTGAGAAAGACGAAGAAGTGGAAACTGGTACGATATTAAGTTACCGTTGCAAAGATTGTATGGACCGATGGGATATTGAAATGGATTTCGAAAACGATGGACAGGAAGATAACTAGTATGAATAAATATTATATCAGACTATCAATATCTTTTTGCCTATCATTTGTCATGCTTGTAACGATTTCTAGCTGTTCTTCTTCTAATAATTCAAATGCTAAAGAAATAAATGATGGTTCTACACAAAAAAATACTCAGCCTATTCCAACTTTTAGTGCTGAAGAATTTAAACTTATTACTGATCCTTGCACAACAATTTCTATTGAAAGTATTAACTTGTATGTACCGGGCTCTAAAGACTCGGGTTCATTACAACAGAATTCTGTGGGGCCGAATAAAACTTGTGAATGGAAAATAGATGATGAGAGTTTTCCTCGTCTGGGTGTATCAGTAATACAATCAAGTAATTTTTTTAACCCTGGCCAAGAGAGAATTATTGATGCTCCAGAATTAGGTGAAAAGGTTTTTGTTGCTCCTGAATATGTTATTGTCCTTGGTGGCGATTCATGTGGTAGCACAATATATGTTGTTTCAGGTAAATATTCTTTTAGTGTTGCATATTGTGATGCTGACGGTCAGCCAACAAGCGATGAAGTACTGATGGCTTTAGCTTTGCAAGTAAAGAATTCATTACCAGTAACGTAAAAAAATAAAGGATTAATATCTTGCCAATGGCGAGATGTTTGAATCTACAAATTATGAGCTTACCTTAGGGTAAGTTCCTGAAAGGAAAATAATGGCAACTGTTTACTACGACGATGCAGCGGATAGCGCAGTATTGGCGGATAAAAAAATTGCAATATTAGGATATGGATCACAAGGACATGCACATGCTTTGAACTTGAAAGATTCAGGAATGAATGTATGCGTAGGTCTACGTGAAGGTTCTAAGAGTGCAGCAAAAGCTAAAGAAGCTGGCCTCGAAGTACTTACTATTGAAGATGCAGTTAAATCATCTGACATAATAATGGTTTTGTGTCCAGATACTCGTCAGGCAAAAATTTATAAAGATTCAATCGAACCAAACTTAAGTGCAGGAAATTCTGTTGCTTTCGCACATGGTTTCAATATTCATTTTGATCAGATTAAGCCTCAAGCTGATGTTGATGTATGGATGATTGCACCTAAAGGTCCGGGTCACTTGGTTCGTCGTACTTACGAAGCAGGTCAAGGTGTTCCTGCTTTAGTTGCAGTTGCACAAGATGCTACTGGTCACGCGCACAAAATAGCAATGGCCTATGCCAAGGGTATTGGTGCTACTCGCGCTGGAGTTCTAGAGACTACTTTTAAAGAAGAAACAGAAACTGATCTTTTCGGTGAGCAGACTGTACTTTGTGGTGGTATTGCGGAACTTGTTAAAAATGGTTTCGAGACACTTGTTGAAGCTGGCTACCAACCAGAATCAGCATATTTTGAAACTATGCATGAACTAAAACTTATTGTCGACCTTATGTATGAAGGTGGATTAGACACTATGAATTATTCAGTAAGTGATACTGCTGAATATGGTGGATACACTCGTGGTCCACGCGTAGTACCTTCATCTTCTAAAGCAGAAATGAAAAAAATCCTAACAGAAATACAAGATGGTACTTTTGCAAAAGAATGGATAAAGGAAAATGAAGAGGGAACACCTAACTTCCAAAAGATGGGTGAAGAAACTCGAGCTCATCAAATAGAAAAAGTTGGGGCTGAACTTCGTGGACTTATGCCATTTATTAATCAAGGGCAATCAAAACCACAAGATATTTCAGGTGGATAATCCGCAGTGGAGTTAGCGACTGATTTAAATTGTCGGATCACACTAAGAGACTCCTTAGAGTTTTCATTGAATCTCTAAGAACCTGATTTAAATTTTGTATTTATTTCAATAACATCATTTTGAGGGCCGGCTTGACGTCGGTCCTCAATTTTTTTGCTTTCATTACGTAGTGTTTCACGTCGATCTCCAATACCGGTCTTTCGTCTGTCAACCATTGGGTCGCTATAATCTTCATCCATTACCGAGTATTGTTTTAGCTTCTTGAAGTCAACGTCTTCTGGCGCTATTGGTTTTGAAAAATAATATCCTTGACCATATGTGCATCCCAAAGAACTTAATGCTTTTAATACACTCGAGGTTTCTATTCCTTCTGCCGTAACTCCTAAGTGCATAGATTTTGCTAAACCAATTAGTGAGTTAACAATAGCTGTATCATCTTCGTCAGCATTGAAACCAAGAACGAAACTTTTATCAATTTTGAATCCATCAATAGGGAAGCGTTTTAAATATGTCAATGAAGAATATCCTGTTCCGAAATCATCAATGGTTAATTTAAAGCCCATATTGTGTATATCGTTGAGTAACATTTCTACATTATTTGTGTCGCTCAATATTGCGCTCTCTGTAATCTCAAAAGTAGTTGAATCGTCTTCTACTTCTACGAGTCTTCGCACTTCATCAATGTCTGACATTAGTCTTGTACTGTTTAATTGTCGTGCTGCAAGATTTACACTCATTGTCAAAGGACTTCCGTTGGATTGAGTATAGATTTTCTGCCAAATACTTAGTTGCGTAAATGCTTCAAGCATTATATGTTTCCCGATATCCATTATAAGTCCAGTTTCTTCAGCCATATCTATGAAATCATCAGGTCCCACAATTCCTCTCGTAGGATGAATCCATCTTGCTAATGCTTCGAAACCAGATAGTTCTTTTGTCTTTAAATTATATATTGGTTGGTAGAAGGCTTTAATTTCTCCATTATCTACTGCTCTATGTAATTCATTGACTGTTTTTAGTTCAGTCATAGCAATATTGTGTACCTGGTGATCTGCTAGCTCAATGCGGTTTCTGCCTAAATCTTTTGCTCGGTTCATCGCGCTATCAGCATCTCTTAATAATGCTTGAGAATTATTTGAATTTTTATCTGTTAGGACTATACCTATTGAACAAGATATAAATGTTTCTGAATCTTTTAATAAGAAAGGTTTTGTAACTTCTTTTAGAATTTCTCCTGCAATCATCGTTGCTAAATTTTCATCTGTCGGGCTTAATATCAATACTATAAACTCGTCACCTCCAAATCTGGCTACGATTCCACGGCTACCTATTACTTGACTAATTCTTTGTGCAATTGTTTGGATTACTTGGTCGCCAACATCATGCCCTAGCGAATCATTAATTGTTTTGAATCTATCTAGATCTAAAAATAATACAGCCATTGTTCGGTGTGCAAGACCTGTGTTTTGTAATTCCTCATCAAGCCGAACCAAGAAATATGCTCTATTTGCTAGACCTGTTAATGTGTCGTGTACTGCAATATATTCAAGCTTTTGTGAGGATGTTTTCTGTATATTTATGTCTTCTATTTGATAGATTATGAATGATTCATCTCTATCGCCTAACATTTTTGATACATTTATTGATCCCCAGGAAATTGAACCTTCACGTTCGATGAATCTGACTTCATATTCGCTTACTGGCCTATCTCTTGCAGAGTCAATTGATGCACGTATGTGTTTTTCTCGGTCTTCTGGGTGTATATGCATTAATAGTTCGTCGCCAATTAATTCTTTGTAGTCGCTTGATATTAAATTAGCGAATGCTTTGTTAGCTCTTATGATTTTTCCATCTGATGATGATATGACCAAACCTGTAGGTCCGTTCTCAAAAGCAATACGAAATTTCTCTTCACTTCTTGTCATTGCGTTCAGTGATTCAAATTGGAGTCTTGCTAATTTTTGGTTTTCGTAATGGCTAGTTATCTGCCCAATAAACGTAACAACAAATAATGCTATAAAAGCAAATGCAACTATCGACGAAATATTATGTACAGTAGGTAATTCTACAATTGCAAATACTATTGCAATTGTTACAATTGCGAATACACCCATTCTTAAACGCTTGTCACCAAATTCAGGTAATATCGTTTTTGGACGACCGTTAGATCTTTGTGATGCAACGCAATAAAGCATTGCTGCACATAATAGTAATGTGCGAATAAATGGTCTTGTTGATGAAGTTTCCTGAAATTTATCTGCGATATAAAGAACATCGCCTAAAGCCTGAAATACCATACCTATACCAATTGGCATTATCATTTTATCGAATCTTCTATATAATAACATTGAAAATACAAGCGATGCGAAGGTTATATCTAAAATTACGAATAACAATTGTACAGTAGCGTCACTCAATGTAAGTTCTGTTTTTGTAAGTATCAAGTCGACAATATATGAGAGCGATATAAATATTAAGGTACCAGCTATTGCAAGTGAGTCGAGGATAATTCTTGTTTTCTCATGTCTCCTTAATCCCGACATTCCAACTCTAAAAACACCAATTATTGCTAATGGTATTGTCACAAGAAAGAACCAATCGGCAAAAGATACCGGTAAATCTTGTCTGTTCGATTTGATTATGGCAATTCCATATATCATTTCACCGATAAACCAAAATATGCATGCTGCAGAGATTATTCTCCAGCCAAATAGTCTTTCTATTTTGAAAAGTCTATAACTTCCAAATATTGCCAAAAAGGCAAAGAAACCTTTTGTGAATTCGATACTTGCACTTATTATAATGTCATATTTTGTATCGGATGCCCCATGATTAAATAGCCAGTAGCCATATGAAATTAAAATTATAGTTATCGAAATTGGGTTAGTCGCGGTGCGGCCAATCTTTAAGATTATTCTATTAAATAGGTTTGGGTGATATGTTGAGACTTTTCCTGGAGCATTATTCTGTTCTATATTATTAGAAACGGTGTCACTTGAATGTCTATTTATTTTCATACCTCCTTCTATCGACATTTTTTACCCCCAAATGTAGTATATTACCGCCCAGTAACACCTTGCTTTTATTAAACCCCCTAAATCAAAGAATTGCTATGTATATTTGGGTAATTACACTCTAAGTAGTGGGACATTTGGAACAATAGCGTGTCGTTGTTTCGTTTACTGGCTATTTGAACACTAAGGGGCAGGTTTTCTGTGGATAACTCAGTCTGCAGGGTCCGTCCTTGCAGAGCTCTTTCTGTGGATAACTCATCTTTTGGGGTCAGGTTTAACGGGGATATAGGTAGGGCAATCGCACAAGCACCTATAAAATTGATTGGGCATGTAAAACCGGCATATGAATACGGGTTATATGGGGGTTCACCATAAAGTTCAATGTCGCTATTTATTGGCGCATAATCTGCAACGGTTGGCGTGAGTAATATATCGAAATCCTCAAAAAAAGGTGCTGTTTGATAGGCAAAATATTCCATATCATAGCAACTATTTACATATTGTGAAGATGAGATATTTTCAGCTTGGTTTACAAAATATTGAACAGATGAACTTGAATCATCTAATTTAATTGCGTTATTACTTCGTCTGATCATCTCTTCGAAGTCTACTTTTGCATTTGATGCAATAATGTTGTCAAATGATTTTAGGATCCAATCTTGATCAAATATTGCTGGCGAAGCAATTATTACTTCGTGGCCTTGGTCGGAAAGAAAATCGCCAAGCATATTTGTAGCTGCAATAAAATTTCTATTTACATCTGATGAGTTTCCGATTGTTGTTGTTCTTATCCCAATTTTTAATTTAGGTAATTCGTTATTTAATGATTCTAAAAAGATGGACTCGGCCTTGCCGGAACTGTATAAGTCGCCAGGCTGGCTTACGCTCATTATGTCGGCAACTTTTGCAATCTCTTTTATTGTGAGTCCTAGCAAACCTTTTGTAGATAATCCCGCCCAGGGTGCGCCAATAATTGGTCCATTAGAAATTCGACCCATAGAAGATTTGTATCCAAAAATTCCACAGTGTGCTGCGGGAATACGAATACTGCCTCCACCATCATTACCAGTTGCTATACGCACCATTCCTGTAGCAACTCCTGCAGCTGAACCACCAGACGAACCTCCAGCATTTCTAGATAAGTCGTTAGGGTTAAGTGTCGGGCCATGCGCGAAAGAATTTGTTGTCACGTTTATTGCCAGTTCACAATTGTTGGTTTTACCAACAATGATTGCACCAGCGTCTTGTAAGAGCTTTGTTGATGTTGCGCTATAAGTATCTCTATAACCTTGTTCTTTTAGAGTTTTATTGCCCCAAGAATTTGGTGTCCCCAAAATTGGACTTTCTATTTCTTTAACCAAAATCGGTAGGCCAAAAAGAGCGGAGTCGGGTTGTACACTATTTTTTACCCTGGCAATTTCGTTATTTGTAAAAGTTTCATCTTGCCAAATTACTGCGTTAACTTTTGGATTTTCAGTAGTAATTTTTGAGACAACATTATTAACCGCCGTATCTATATTCCCAGGATCTAGCCTGTTTTTTGTGATTGTTTCAAATATAGTTTCCATTAAGTATATTCCTCAATTATCTTGCATTTTTCTAAAATCTCTTTACGGATATATTTACCTGTACTTGTCTTTGGGAATTCCTCTATTGCTGCAATATAAATTGGTAAATATTTTCTATCAAAATCATTTGAAAGTAGTTCTCTAATTTTCTCTATAGTCAATTCATATGGAATTTCTTTTTCGAAAACAACACTTAGCGCATGACCCCATTTTCGGTGTGGTATTCCACCAACAATGAATAGTTGATCGATATATTTAGATAAGGTATTCTCAATTTCATTGGGATTTATTTTTATACCACCAGAAATTATTATGTCGTCAATTCTTCCTGAGACTGTCAAAGTATTATCACCATCTATTAATCCTATATCTCCAGTTTTATACCAAGCGTCATTAGTGAATTTAGATTGTGATAAAGAATAGTTGTGGCGATATGAACTAAAAATTGATGTTGATCTTAATTGTATTTCGCCATCTATGATTCGTGCATTTGTATTTGGAAATAATTTACCATCGTGACAAATTCCACCAAAAGTTTCAGTCATACCATAAGTTCTATGAATGTTATATTCAAGATTGCTACATTGTTCTATAAGTTTTGAGTCAACACTTGCTCCACCTACAAGTATTGCTTTAAAACAGGATAAATCTATTTCACAATCTACGAGTATCTGCAATTGAGTAGGTACAAGTGAGATCAAGCTTGGCTTTAGGTTGGTAATCATTTCGGCAATTGATTGGACATTAAATATGTTTAGACAATCGACTTTTTGCTCTAAAATATGAGCTCTAGCCAAAGTGGCCATTCCTGCAATATATTTTGGTGATAAACACAATAACCACGAATCATCTTTGTTCAAATCTAAGACATTTGCTATTGCATTAACACTTTCTCTCATTGAATCAAAAGTATGTACTACAGGCTTCGGTTTATTTGTTGAACCACTAGTGAGCGAAACAACTGATATAGCTTCCTCAAATATAGCTAAATTCCGACTGTAGCTTGAACATTGATTTGAAATATTTACTACTTCGTCGGGGTCTATTGAAATTATTGCCGAGTCAACTATGTATTGGGGGGCGTTAGTGTCTATAACGCTTACGCCAATACCATCATCCCAAGCTGAAAATATTTGTTTACACAATATGTCTAACTCTTGGTGTGAAGTGTCATATAAAAAAGTTCTAAGATGGGGGGTATTCACAGTTATATACTAGAACACTTAGCAATAACGTGTGCATAACTGATTTTGAAAGGTTTAGCCTTTCTTCTTAGTTATCCACATTAAAAGGCTGTGGATAACTACCTCAATAGGGTTAGACCCTACAAACTGAAAAGGTGATGATGCAAGAACAAAAAAATATATATGACGAAAATAAAATTGATGACGACGGTCGTAAAATCAAGGCTGGTGCTAGTTGGAAGCCAGGAAGTGATCAGGAATTTTGTGATATAACCTATGAAATTTCTAATGAAGATGAGCCAGTTTGTATTGCAAAGATAACTATTTGTCGTCCTCAAGTTCGTAATGCATTTCGACCGCTTACTGTCCAAGAGATGATGCGTGCTTTTGATATTGCACGTGATGATGCTCGTGTTAGCGTAATTATTTTATGTGGTCTAGGTTCTAAAGCATTTTGTTCAGGTGGAGATATTAGCCAGCGTGGTGATGACGGCTATGTAGGTTCTGATGGTATTGGACGTCTTAATGTACTAGATTTACAAATCCAAATACGTCGAACTCCTAAACCTGTTATTGCTATGGTTGCTGGTTTTTCAGTTGGTGGCGGTCATGTCCTACATGTTGTATGTGATTTAACTATTTCTGGAGATAATGCTATTTATGGTCAAGCTGGGCCAAAAGTTGGATCTTTTGATGGTGGCTATGGTGCTGGACTATTAGCTGAGTCGGTTGGACAGAAGAAAGCTCGTGAGATTTGGTTTTTGTGTCGTCAATATTCTGCACAAGAAGCACTTGATATGGGTCTAATAAACACAGTTGTGCCTGTAGAAGATCTTGAAATTGAGACAGTTAAATGGGCGAATGAAATGTTGATACATTCACCAATGGCTTTACGATTATTAAAAGCAGGCCATAATGCTGCCACTGATGGTTTGGCTGGAATACAACAACTTGCTGGTGATGCTACTCTTCTTTATTATATGAGTGAAGAAGGACAAGAAGGCCGCGATGCTTATAAAAATAAAGTTAAACCTGATTTTTCTAAGTTCCCAAGACGTCCATAATTGATCTTGACAACACGCGAAGTTGTCGATGCAAGTGAAGTAGAGAAATCTAGATGAAATCTAAAAGCAATAGATTTAGTACGAAAACTAATGTTGATACATTTGCCGATCGCGCAAGCAAATTGTTAAATATTTCTAAATCACATGTTGAAGAAATTTTTAGACCTACAAAATATAAAGCTTTTCGTCTAAATGGTTTTGCCTGGGCAACATTGCAAGGTGAGGAACGAGAAGCCTCACGTCAGAAGATTGTTAAATCGCTAATTGCTCTTGGGATAAACGTGGAACCGATTGACTGGTACGAAGATGGGTTTTCTTTTCCCGCCGATCAAACCTCTTTAATAGTTGAGTCTAAAGAATATGTTGATGGTGATATTTTCATTCAAAATCCGTCTAGTTGGCTACCTGTAATGTTGATGGATCCTAAACCAGGACAGAAAATTATTGATATGTGTTCTTCGCCTGGCGGTAAAGCTATGCATGTGGCAACAGTAGCTGGTGAACTGCCTATTATGGTTGAACCAAAGCAACATCGTTTTAATCGTTTGAAACAATCGTTAAAAGAATCTGCTTACGATATTGATTCCAATGATTCAAAGTTAATAAATGCTGATGGGAAACATCTGCCGAATCTATTGTCATTAAATGAAGTAGGTGACATTATTTTGTCACTTAATAGTTCAATTGCCAATCAAGGTTTTGAGATCGCTGATGTTGTGATGGTAGATGCTGAATGTTCTAACGAGGCAGGTATCAATTTCCTTAAGAAGTCCGACCCACTTGAAGGTTGGAGTTTAGATCGTGTCGAAAAATGTGCTCGTCTACAAATACAACTATTGAGTGCTGCATATAAATTAGTAAAGGTAGGCGGAATTATTATTTATTCTACTTGTACTTTGGCACCTGAAGAAAACGAAGCAGTAATAGCAGAAGTGATAAAACGTGTTGCTTCTAAGGGTGGGGAATTAGTTCCTGTAGAAAACAAGTTGTCTATTGTTGGTCGAAAAACGACACCTATTACGTCTTGGAATGGTCAAAAATTTGATTTGTCGGTTTCAAAAGCAGTAACCCGCATAATACCTGGTAGTAGCGATATTATGGATGGGTTTTGTGTTACGAAATTGACTCGTAAAATATAATTTTTATTCTATATGACATTTTTTTAGAGAATTACTATATTTTCATAAGGCTATTGCGAAGTTCCTTCGAATAGTTCTATACTTTCTAATATACGATATTCATTATTTATGGATAACTATTTACTAAGGGTCCGACCCTTAGATCTTGAAAAGGAGGATTTGAGATTTGTAGGCTTAATCGAGCCTTATGTGCACACCTAGCTTATTTAAAGTAAACATCTAAAACAGCGGAGCGTTAGCGCATTCATAACAACTAGTGAGTTTTGAATGACATAGTTTCAAGTGAGGTGATTCTTAAAATGAGAAAAATGTTTTCCAAGGCGGCACAAGCTGTAGCAACAATAGGAACAAATATTCTTAGCGGAACTACAATGGGTGCACGTCGTTCATAGTTTAGCCAGCTAGGAGTTATAGGGCTCGATTAAATATATAAATCTTGAATCTTGCAGTATTTCCATTTATCCACTTCAGGGCCATATACGATAATATATTTGTCCTAGTATTTCTTGATTGTTGCTTAAGAAACAATATTAATTAGACGATAATCTCAATGAATTGAACATTTCGAGCTAAATTCACTAGTAATGTAGTTTCTCGATGATTTTTAAATGGGGAGGATAGGACATAAGCCTTATGAAGGCCGCTACTTGTTCCGGTATATTATGACACCTCAAAACCGACTGCGACTATATACTGGTATTTCATTTCTTGGTTCAATAGTTGCTTGTATATTTTTAGTCGGTACAAATACAAGAATACTCTGGATTCCTGGAGTTGTATTTTCATTATTTTTTCTAATTTCACTAATACGTGTGACAATTGTTACTGAAGGTAACAGCACAATAGGATTAGAAATAAATGTTGCATTGCTCTGCGGTATAGCCGTGATTTCCGTACTATTAAAATCACCTCTTACGTATGTGCTTAGCCTTTTAGTTTTAATTTATTATCCTGAAAATATAAAAAAACGTCAATGGACCTTTCTCTTCCTGAACTATGCAAATGAGATTGCTGCCGCATGTGCTTGTTATTTTACTTTGGTAATTTTAAATCTTAATTTTAATGACTCCTATATTACAGTTGCATTAAAAATATTAATTGCATCACTTTCAATGAATCTTGCAAATTATATTTTGTTGGCTTTTTCTTACATAATTGAAGGGGAAGAATGGAAGGAACTATTAGAAGATGCAAGAAAATCACTAATTGAAGCAATACCATTAGCAGTATTTTGTGGTTTGTTAGGTAGGCTCTATATTACATATGGCTGGCCAATGCTTGTAATGTTCGCACTTCCATTATTTATAGGTCGTGAACTTCATAGTTCTTATGCAACAATGAGCCAATCTCAATCCTCAACAATAAATACCCTCATCTATGCTCTTGAAGAAAAAGATGCTTATACAGCAGGTCATGTTGAGCGTGTTGCTAAATTTGCTAAATATATTGGCCAAGAATTGGGTTATGGCCCAAAAAGGTTAGAACGTTTACGTCAAGCAGCACTATTGCACGATACTGGAAAGCTAATCGTACCAAACGTATTATTAAATAAACCAGGTAAGCTAACCGATGAAGAATTTGCAATTATTAAGAAACACGAAAATGTAACGGAAGATATTTTACGAGCAATAACATTTTTGCGACCTATTGCTCACACTTCTGGTGGCGATCATAACTTGATGGATGGAAATATAAATACAAGAAAACTCGAACCTTACATAGTTTCTGTTTGCGATGCGTTTGATGCAATGACTTCATCTCGTTCATATAGAAAAGCACTTTCAATGGAAATAGCATATGCCGAATTAGAAAAAAATAAGGGTAAACAATTTCATCCCACAGTAGTTGCTGCTTTAATTAAGGCAATAGACGATCGTGGCGAAAAATATGGTGACGGTTACGAAGTTGACTCGCTACACTTCGATGCTCCGATAATGGGTGTGGGTTCTGCTGGTATTGGCGACACTATCTCTGAGGATGAGGATAAAGTAATTCATCGACTCGCTCCTCACACTCAAGATGATAATAATAATCAGTTTGCTCAGGATGAAAAAAGTATTGCAGATTCCTCGACTTCATTTGGATTGATGACAGACGGTGAATCTAATGAATAAGCGCAAAAGAATAGCAAGTTGGGAACAAGCTGAGCTAAACCAAGAAATCATTGACAAACAAGAAGCAAAACAAGAAGCAAAACAATCACGTTTAATACAAAAACAAATTCGTAAAGAAACTCGTGAACTTAGATTGCGTGAACGAGCTAGTAAAGAACAAAGTTATTTTGTAAACCCACGAATTTCTCTTACATCAATAATCTGCTTAATATTACTAATATCCGCAACAGTGTTATATCGAATCGAAAGATTCAGCGATTTGTCAATATTATTAATTTTTGGTGCAATAATAATTGCTGGTGAGACATTAGAAATCCCACTTGTGCGCCACAGTCCAGTAACACTAGGTATCATTGCAATACCAGCACTTGCACGGACAACAACAAAAATAGGAAATGGCCATTATAGCTTAAACGACACAATACTAGTTATAGTCTTAGCCACGATAGTTTCAGCTTTTATATTGAGAAATGCAAATTTAAACTCACGGCTATTATTCATTATGAATAGATTATCTATATATATTGCTGGGCTATTTGTGTATAGAGAGGTAAGGACTACTCTAAAATACAATAATGTAAATCTATATATAACAGTATTAATAAGCACAGCATCAATGATTATTATTAATGAAATTTACAACCTACTTGCGAAACAATTTTATTCAAAAGAGAACTACTATTCATTTCAAGTTTATGCCGCACTAATAAGTATTTTTGCTGGTACTACCTTACTCACGATAGGTTATGCTGGGACAGCAGCAACTATTGGATCAAAAACTAATGAGTTAGGAATAAATGCATTTTGGATATGTACAATACCAATTCTCGTAGCACGATTTTCTTTTGCAAGATATTATCGTGTGGTAAAAAACTATAAAGAGACAATACGAGCACTTTCAAGTGCACCAGAGTTAGGTGGAATAGTTCCAACAGGGCACGCATCACGAGTTGCACATTTAGCTGAAGCAATGGCAAGATACATGAAACTTGATGAACGTGAAATTGAAGCAATTGAAACCGCAGCCTATTTACATACTCTTGGTGATGCTGTACTTGACGTAAATTTCGGTGATGATGAGGTTACCGATGAGCAAGCGGCACAAGTAACAGCGAAAATAGTTAGACGAACAGGTGGATTAAATCGTATTGCTGAAATAATTGAGAATCATAGTATTCCTTATCGTGGTGTCGTAAACGGTAAAGTCGTGGCACAAAATGATTTAGCAGCATCAGTTTTGCGTCTGGCAAATGACTATGAAGTTCTTTCACGTAGAGAAGAGTCCTTAGGAAAACTTGCATTGGGTGAACTTTACTCAAACTCAAACCAATTTACGTATCATCCAGAAGTAGTGATCGCACTAGAAAAGATACTCGACGACCCAAGAAATAGTTATATGGCGGATCCTCTAGCATTTGCGTATGCCGAATCAGAGCTAGTTGCAATTGATGTTTAGACAAGGGGCATTATGTCTCGACCGGAATAATGTTCTGTTTTTAATATAATTACATCAACACCAGGGTTGTTGCTGGACAATGCTGATTTTAAGTCATTGAGATCATGTCCAGTACGGCATTTGAATGATTTAGCAACACTATTAAAATCTATTTCCGGATCAGTTTTAACGATCTCGTTATACAAATCTTTCATATATTCATTTGTACTTTGTGGAAGATGAGAAAAAATAGCGCCGCCAGCATTATCGATCACCACAAATATGATATTCAAATCATTTTTAATAGCAAACTTATTTGCATGTGGTAGAAAACCTAAATCGTGAGCAAAAGTAACATCACCAAGTACAGCAAGGGTTTGACTATTAGATCCAATTGCAATACCAGTTGCTGTAGATAGAGAGCCATCAATACCGTTAGTTCCACGATTACTAAATACTCTTGTATTCGAATTTATATAAGTCCAAAGACGCTCTGCGTATCGAACAGGCATAGAGTTGCCAAGAAGTATATTTAGAAGAGGTTCTCCACTTTGATTAGGATGACTTCTTTTCTCGGAATTAGCAACTCGAGTATTCTCATGTGAAGTTGAAGTACCGCCTAAAATCTTACCTATTTCACTAAAAAGATTTGGTTCACTATTTACATTAGTAGATAATAGTATCTCAATTTTATTACGGGCATCGTCTTGAAAAGCAAGAACTTTATTTTTAAAACCAGTCGAATTTTTATTCAATGTATCTATTAGAACATCTAAACAGAAATTGATATCATTATTAATTATAGATTTTGAAATATTTAGATTTGGGTCACGTCCGTCATCGAACTTTTTAAAAGCAGTAACATTCATTTTGTAAGAATTAATTCTTTTTGTCCATGTGCTAGAAATTAAAGGTTCACCAAACTGCAAGACATATGAAGGTGCAATCTCATCAAAATTATTTTGACGTGACATAAAATCATAAGAAGTAATAACTCCATCGATATAGCGAGCATTTGAATTGCCATCTGCGAATATAGGCCAATCTAAAATATTGCTTAAATTTTGTATCTTAGAAATATCCATGTAATGGTTTCTTCCTAATGTGATCACACCATTAGGTATAGATTCGATTTCTATGCAAATATTCTTAAGGATAGTTCCTACATCTCGTTCAGAATCTTCAGGAGCCTCCTCTGAGATAATGTCAAAACTTCCAGGAGAATAACTCTCATCGCCATCAGGAGTCAAAACCTTATTAAAAGCGATATTAAGTTGAGCAGGACCACAATTAATATTATCTGAGCTAACAGTTTTAAAAATATTATCAGAGATTTCAAACCAATATGACTTATCGCTAATGTCGCTAGCTAGTTTTGTGTCGAAACTATAACGAACATGAGTGCCAAAAAGGTCAACCTGATTAATAGTTTGGTCACCACCAGCAGCACGTTCAATATGCGGATGATCTGCACTAAGAACAATAATCCCCAAATTCGAATTAAATGCTTCACAAATAGCAGGATATAAATGAGAAGGAGCAGAACCGGATGTAGTAATTACAATAGGTGCAACACCAGTACTCGCAGAGAGACCAAGAGCAACAAAACCAGCGTCACGCTCGTCGATTACCACACTAGCTTCAAAAAGTTGGTTAGCAACATATGCTAAAGGTGTAGAGCGACCACCAGGAGAAATGACACAATGAGTAATACCGAGACTTTTTAACCTACCAAGTAGAGCAAAACAAGCATCGACATTTGCGTTCATGTAAGAATCATCCTTATGAATATTTTAAATCCAGATCCATCGAGTATCAGCTTTTCTCTTATCCCTGGGTTTGGTTTAACTAACACTATGTATTCTAGTCTTGACATATATGAGAATGCACGTGGTATAGAAATAGAACCTAAGCTCACATGGGAACATAACCTCGAATATATATCAGGTCAGTTAGACGTGCCAACAATAGTAATAGGTTACAGCCAAGGAGCACGACTAGCAATTGGAACTGCAATTGAATATCCAGAGAATATATTAGGACTTATCATCATATCCGGTAACGCTGGAATAGAAAATGATCATCAACGCAAAGAAAGATGTGAGCAAGATATCGAACTCTCGAACAAAATTCTAAAACAATGTGATAAAAACGGAAATATAAGAAATGAGTTTTGGGATAGTTTCGATAATAACAAAATATTCGACCAAGATAATCAAGAAGTTGAAAACCTATTAAAAGAATCGCGTATAAATGAGTCACATATATTAGTCGAGCAATTAATGAACCTTAGCCAAGGTGTGATGCCAAATTATAATGAAAGAATAAGTGAATTAAAAGTACCTATAATGTTTTGTTCAGGAATACGCGATGAAAAATATAGTGTTATAGCACGATCATTAAAAAAGAAAACAGCTTTTAGTCACCATATACTTTTCGATTCAGATCATAGAATACCTTTACAAACACCGAATAATTTATCTATATCAATAGAGTGGTTCGCGAATAATATTGCCAATATTTGAAGAGCTTAAACCACAAGCATAATTTAAGCTTGGAATAGATAAAGCCAATTTCATACCTAGATCTAATCCAATAGTTGATTCCATCATTGAACCAATGACTACATCTTTTCCCCACTGATCAACTATATCAAGTGCGCTAAAAATGCCACCAGCTGGTTGAACTTTAACAACAATAATGTCTCCAGCTTCTAAATGTTGAATCTCATCAATATCTTCACGAGAATTCGCAGATTCATCTAGTGCAATTAAAACATCAGTCTTTTTTCTAAGTTGGGCATTTTCACTATTTGTTTTACATGGTTGTTCAATAAATTCTATGTCGACATCTTTTAATAATTCTATTATTTTAAGAGAATCTTCAACATTGAAAGCACCATTACAGTCAATTCTAATTCTTGCTGAACTATTAAGATCGTGAAGCTTTTTTACACGATCAACATCTTGGAAACTAGAAACTTTAACTTTGTAAAATAATGGGTTAGAGATATTATCGGTGATTAAATCGTCATCATTAGAAACAAGATAAGTTAGATTTACTTCATCTTTTGAACGAACTGGTTCTGGCAATGTAAAACTCAAAGAATCTAAAGCACCACGAATACATTTATAACTATTGCCGAAATATCCCTCTAGGGGAGTGGCTTCAGTTGAAACTTTAGGTCCAGTAAAAATTAGACCATCACGGTCGTATTTTTCATAACCTTTATTAAACTCTAAATTAACCCAATCAACTGAAATATCTTTGGGTACATAAAACAATTCAAGCTCATCACGCCAATGTTGTTTCTGGTTCTCGCTCATTTGTTAAATATTTCTTTAATCGAGGCGAAAATTAATACAGATACCAAAACACTAGTTATAAGATTGAATTTAGAAGTTGCAACTAAAATAGAAATATAATCTTTAGGTGTTTTAGCATTACGCATTTTACGATTTATACCACCTAAAAAAACTGATATTACTAGAACAAAAATAACATAATCATATTTAGAAGCAATTGCTCCTATAGCTAAGACAACCAATAGTAATGATATAGTAAAAAGTATTTGAGCTTTATTCTTTCCAATTCTAGCCGGCAAAGTTTTTTTGTTTGATTCACGATCTGTCTCTATATCTCTAATATTGTTAGCTAATAAAATAGAAACACTAAACATGCCAGGGATAACACTACCAGCAATGCTTAAAGCTGTAACACGACCAGTCAATGAATAGAAAGTGCCCACTGTAGCTACAAGGCCAAAACAAATAAAGACAACAATTTCGCCAAATCCAAAATAGCCATAAGCAAACTTAGTTCCTGTATACAAATAAGCAAGAGCAATGCAAAAAATGCCAATTAAAATTAACCACCACGAAGATTGACTAGCAACATAGATGCCAGCTATCGAAGCAACAAAGAAGGAAATACACATAGCAATAAAAACACTCTTGGCACTTGCAATTCCAGATCCAACAAGTCTCATAGGACCAACACGTACATCGTCGGTACCTTTTTTACCATCAGAATAATCATTCGCATAATTAACACCAATTTGTAATGAGAGACTGACTATCAAACAAGCAATTGCAACATTAAAGTTAAATATGGAATAAAAATATTCCTTAGTTACAACGCAATTAGCAGTACTTGGACACGTAGAAATATTTTTTGATGACCAGGTATTTCCAATGGCTAATGAAACACCAATAAGTATTGGTGATATGGCGGCACTCAGGGTTTTGGGGCGTGCCCCCTGGTAGAAATCTTTAATAGTTGCCATATTTTCCATTCATTTTAAGATATATCATCTTAACAAAAGCTTTAGTGAACAATGTTTAATAAAGCATCCCTCATGGGCCCAAATTTAGCTTGAGTCTCATCAAATTCTTCTTTTGGATCAGATCCTGAAACAATACCAACGCCAGCAAAAAGAGTGGCAACGTTTTCTGTCAATTTTGCACAACGTAAAGCTATCGCACACTGACCATCGCCATCGGCATCAAACCAGCCTATTGGCGCACCATAAATTTCACGATCAAAATTCTCTAGCTCTCTAATAGTGTCTAATGCTAAATCGAGGGGAGTTCCTCCTACAGCAGGTGTCGGATGCAATAAATTTACTAGTTTTAAAAGATCAACATCATTTGAAACACTTGCACTAATAGGCGTTGTTAAGTGTGAAACGTGGGGAAGGCGTATTACTCGCGGAGTTGAACTAGCAGCAATATCGTAAGCTATAGTACTCAATTTAGAAAGAATGTTTTCGATTAAAAAAGCATGCTCGGAAAGGTCTTTACTGTTTGTCTGTAAATTTGCAACATCGTTATCATCGTCGTCAATACGTGCATGACGTTTGCGTGTCCCAGCCATTGGCAAAAGAGAAATTGTACGAGAGAATTTTTCGATTAGAAGCTCTGGGGTAGCACCCACGAAAGAATTAATGCTAAAAATATAACTTTCTGGCTGACTATCTATAAGTTCTGAAACAATGAGGCGAGGATCAAAACTAACATCTGCCTTCATTTTAATCTGTCGAGCAAGAACAACTTTTTCTAACTCGGTATTAGCTATCTTCTTGGTAGCTTTGTTGACCTTGTCGCAAAATATTTCACGAGATTCTTCACTGATTATTTTTATAGAATGAGGATATAAAAATACGTTATCTTCATCTGTATTCTGAGTTGAAAAATTATCACTATTAAGAGAAAAATGCGTTACACGATTATTAACATCAATATGTATCATCTCCCTGGGGAAATCGACCATTATTGGAGAATCTGGTTTCGAATTGAATCCTTTAGCAAAAACAATAAATGGCTTAATATCAGTACCCAATTCCGAGCCTAATTGGAGTTTTAAAGATATTTCTAAAAGTGCATTTTTTGCTTTATTATGATCGACATGATCAATGAGACCCCTGTTTATATAAGTTCCACGAGATGAAATAAATATACGATCATCAATTTGTAAAAAATCCTCCATAGTCTGATCAAACATATAACCAATAGTCTCAACATTTAGATTATCAAGTAGGTTAATCATTAACTGCACCAACAGGCTTTGTGACATTAATCATGATTAGAGATGTTGCAACTAGTCTTGATATACGGACTGCTTCAAAACCTTGTTCTTTAAAGTTAGAAGATAATATATCATCACTTGGTAAATATGACGTAGAACGAGGCAAATATTCATATGCTTCTTTATTTTTTGAAATAAATCGACCAATTTTTGGAATTATATTATTAAACCAAATCTGATTGCCGAATTTAATAATAGGATTTGTAGGAACTGACACATCTACTGCCATAAATTTACCGCCAGGTTTTAGTACTCTAAATAATTCGATAATGAGTTCATCAATATTTACAAAATTGCGCAAAGCATAACCGCACACAATGGCATCAAAACTATCATTTTGAAATGGGAGATTAGTACCATCACACTGAATTTTATTCTTGGTATCTTTTCCAGCTTTTAACATATTAAAAGAGAGATCAACTGCAAGTGTATCATGGCCTAATTTAGTAAACATTCGAGAAAAATCACCTGTACCACTAGCTAAATCTAAAATAAGTGAATGTTGTGGTATACGAAGTTCTTTAACAAGAATTTTACGTGCATATTTATCTAGACCAAAAGTCATATAAGTATTAGCTTTTTCGTAAGTAGGTGCAATCGAATCGAACATGGCCCTAACCATTTTCTTCTTTTCTTCACCTTGTGGTAACACATTATTTGATTTCACAGTTTAAGGCTAGCCTAGAAAATGAACTAGTTTCGATACGTGTTTAATATTGTATTTATATCTATATCCCTATTTGCTTTTGCTTTGATAAGTCAAAAAAATGGATGTGCGAAAAAACCAAACATACCTTCTGAAATAGCACCATATGCTGGTGTTATTTCAATAATTATACCTGCTCGTAATGAAGAGAAGCGTATAGGTATATTATTGAAATCTATCAATGAAAATAATGATAATAAGCTTGAAATAATAGTTGCTAATGATATGAGTACCGATAATACAGAAGAAATATCAAAAAAACATCAAGCACAGGTAATCAATATTGAATCCAAGGCACAAGATATTAAAGGGAAAACAAATGCTTGTGATATTGGTTTTAAGAATTCAAAAGGTGAAATTATCATTTTTTTGGATGCTGATACTATTGTTGAACCAAAATTTATTCATAAAATACGTGAACTATTTTCAGATATTGATCAAGAGGTTGTAACTATACAACCAAAACACAGGTCAAAGAAATTCTTTGAACAACTATCGTTATTTTTTCATATATCTTCAATAGTTTCCACTGGAGTGGTTTCAACAATTCCATTTGGTTTCGGGTTATATGGGCCATGTATTGCTATGAGGAGACAAATTTATGAAACTACAAATGGATTTATAAATACTAAAGTTAAAAATTCAATTATTGAAG
>JAGPDB010000022.1 GCA_018057765.1 Acidimicrobiia bacterium | reverse complement strand
ACTGGAGTGGTTTCAACAATTCCATTTGGTTTCGGGTTATATGGGCCATGTATTGCTATGAGGAGACAAATTTATGAAACTACAAATGGATTTATAAATACTAAAGTTAAAAATTCAATTATTGAAGACGTCGCCCTAAGTATTGTGATGAAAACACAAAAAGTTAGTATAACTAGATACCTTGGTGATGGCTTAATAAGTTATCGCATGTTTGAAAATTTCTCCATCTTATTCTTAGGATGGAAAAGAAACATTTCTTCCGGTTTTAGATATGCACCCTTTTTACCAAGCTTGATTATTGTTCTATTTTATGGATCGATAATTTCAATTCCAATTGAAATTTATAAGGAGACCGACAAAGTAAAATTATACATACTGTTGGGTTTATTTTTTATCTCGCTATTACTTTTGATACGCGTGGCAAATCAAATTGGAAATTATTTTCTTGTGGCAATAGCCTACCCATTATCATTATCATTTTTTATAATAGTATTTTCAATAAGTGTTATTTCAAAGATATTTAGATTACAAACTACATGGGCGGGACGCAAAATGAATATGGATGATCAATGAAGAATAATGTAATGCTAGTATTCATCGACATTTTTATATGGGTTCCTTTCGGTATTTTGGTAGGCTATATATCTACTCAACTTCCAAAGGGTATATTGAAATACGATATTTTTCCAACAAATGAAAAAACTCAAAAGCGTTTAGAAAAATATTTAAAAATTAGAAAATGGAAGGATAAGCTTCCTGAAGCAGGAGCTACATTTGATGGAGGTGTTTCAAAGAAACAGCTCTCAATGAAAACAAAAGAAGGTGTACATGCTTTCATTATAGAAACACGCCGTGCAGAACTAGTACATATAGTTGCGCCACTTATTTGCCCTGTATATTATCTTTATAACCCCTGGTGGCTCGCTACTTTTATGTTTGGGGTATGTATAATTTTAAACTTGCCATTCGCCTTAATTCAACGATTCAATAGAGCAAGATGTTTAAAAATATTAGATTCTAATAATAAGCGATAGTGAAATAATATGTTTATAACCTATTAAAGCTTTGGGCTATAACAGGGCATTAGATAGCATTAAAACAGACTAAAATAGCATCATGGTACTACCAAAAGACACAAATATTACACCAAGGAAGTATCCTACAATTCCTTTGGGCGATGACTTCATAAAACAATCTCCAGCAGATCATTTTGAAGATTGGTTTAATGATGCAATAAAAAAGAATGTGAAAGAACCAGATGCATTAATACTTTCAACTTATGACGGGAAAAGAGTAAATGCTAGGACCGTAGCATTACGAGGATTCGAAAAAGGTGAGAAAGAAAAAGGAATATTTTATATCTACACAAATTACAATAGTGCAAAGTCAAAAGAAATAGAAAAAACCAAAGATGTATCTTTAACATTTTATTGGCCAGATGTTTTTCGACAAATTAGAATTATAGGTCAAGCAAAAAAATGCAGTGCTGAGCAAAGTGATGAATATTTTGCTTCACGACCACATGGGTCACAAATCGGAGCGTGGACTTCTAGACAAGATGAAGAATTATCATCAAGACAAGAACTACTAGATTCTTATGAAAAATTTGAATCACAATTTGGAGATAAAATACAACGGCCACCTTTTTGGGGTGGATTCATGATTGAAGCATACGAATACGAATTTATGCAGGGATTTGAGAGTAGATTACACGATAGATTTAAGTATGTTTATAATGAGAGTACTAATCAATTTTCTTGTAAACGGCTTTGGCCATAACAAAATTTGCTCGCGTGCGAGAGCTCATCAAACGAGCACTCCATGTTGTATCTAGTTCTTTGATCTCATCGTTAGTCAAATAGCGTGTTTCTTTTAATGCAAAACCAAAATTTTCTAGAACACTATTATTTGTTACAAAAAAATCCGGAGTAATCTCACCTAAATGGGCTAAATGCTTCGGGAGATTTTCTCGCCAAATTTCACTATTTATAACAATCTCATATTCTGCACCATCTTTTAATGTAGCGGCAAGGGAAGTTATAAGTTTTTCGTTATTCTCAGCCAATCCTTCAAGTAGATTTCCCCATGGTAGATATATTCTCATCAGATCTATATTGTTATTTATATATCGAGAAATACCGAATGCATTTGCGCATAAAAATGCTATATTTTCTGCACCTCCACGCTCATATTTTCTAGCAGCGCTCTTTGATGATTTGTCAAATGCATCCCATGACAGATCTAAAGCTATTATGCCAACGTCTCTATGAGATCGAGCATAGCGTAATGAACCTTTAGCATCTCCAGCACCAATATCTAATACGTGTATTTGGTATTTGGATAAAAATTCTTCAATTTCAATTAATGAAGTTTCTTTCTTCTGGCCTTTTCTAACCAAATACGCTTTTTCTGACAATGTGGTTATGCTTCTATAGCTGCAGTTGCTAATTCGTTTATTGAATCTAATTCTTTTAAGTCAATATCTAATCCATCAACATTATTTGAGTTATTTTCAATATACTGTGCAAGCAATTCTATTGATGTAAAAGCTAGATCATGTTCAACAGCTAAAAGCTCTAAATCATCCATACGCGCAGGAGAGCCATCTTCTTTTAATATTTCACAAAGCATACCAATTGCTTTAGACCCAGCAAGTTTTGCAAAATCTACGCTTGCTTCAGTATGTCCCCGACGAGTCATTACGCCACCTTCACGTGCGCGAAGAGGAAAAATATGGCCAGGGCGATGAAAGTCACTTGAGACAGTTCCTTCTTTAGTACAGCTAAGAACAGTTAATGCACGGTCTTGAGCTGAGATACCAGTGGTTCCTTGTACATGGTCTATAGGAATACAAAAAGGTGTATCAACAGTTACCTTATCGCCGGTCAGCATAGGTTGAATGTCTAATCGATCTGCTTCTTCATTGCTCATAGGCATACAAACTAAGCCTCTACCATGAGTAATCATAAAGTTTACTGATTTATCGCTTACGTATTCAGCAACCATTACGAAGTCACCTTCGTTCTCTCGGTCTTCGTCATCAACTACGATTACGATCTCGCCTTTCGATAATCTTTTGATTACGTCGTCGATTGAATTGAGTTCCATATAGTTTTCTCCTTGGGTGGGTTCTTTTGATTCGAATCAAAAATATTATGTTTCGAGCTTGTTGTTAAACCTAACTGCAAGCTTTCACTTACTTCGTTGTGGTTTATAAAATCTTGGTTTTTTAGAAGTTCTATTCTAACTCTTGTACCACCACTAGGGGAATTCGAAATAGAAATATCTCCATTATGCATTGTGATGATTTGCTTTGCTATTGCTAGTCCAATGCCTGAACCACCATCCTTTGAATTTCTTGATGAATCAACTCTATAGAATCTTTCAAAAACTAGATCTTTTTTGTTCTCACTGATACCAGGTCCATTGTCATCGATATTGATTTCTATTGATTCACTTAGATTGTTTATAGAGCAATCAATTTTACAACTAGGTCCTGAATGCTTTATTGAATTTGCAAAAATATTTGTAAAGACTTGAAGTAATCTGTGATAGTCACCGACTATTTCAACATCATTTTCTGTTATTGAAATTTCTGCATCTCTATTAGCTTGTAAAGTAACCTGTTTAACATTTTTTAAAATTAATTCTATTTTTAGGATGGTGTGATCCATGGGTATCACACCAGATTCTAATTTTGATAAGTCCAGAAGATCTTTTACCAGAGCACTTAGATGTTCAGTTTGGTTAAGCAGTATCTGCATTTTATCAACACTAGGCTCCTCGACTTGATCAACCAAGTTTTCTAACTGAGCTTGTAAAGCAGTTAGAGGTGTCTTAAGTTCATGGCTTGCATTAGCAATTATTTCTCTACGAAGATTTTCTGTTTTTTTCAGCTCATTTGCCATCTTATTAAAAGTTTGTGCGAGCGAACCTATTTCATCTAATGAATCAATTTTTACTTCAACATCGTAATTGCCTTTTGCGATTTCTTTAGAGACATTTGACATTTCACGAAGCGGTGTGGTTAAACCTTGAGCAAAGAACCTAGTCAGAATTAATGCCACAATAGCTGCAACCGCTCCAGATATTGATGGCCATGCGTGACCAAATCTAAGTCCTAACCAATAGACAAAAACAGTTGTAGATACTGCCCCTAAAACCAAGATGCCGATTTTCATTTTTATTGAACGAAAAGCACTGAGGGGTCGTAGTGGATTAGATACAATGTGGCTGACAGTTTGAGACAACTCTGTTAGGTGCTCTTTTATAGGGTCATTTTTCATGATACCCTCTTAAATTCTTGGATTGCTTTTGGTGTATTAATAATAGGCTCAAATGCGTATCCAATTCCATGAGCAGTGCGTATTAAATCGATACCTATCTTTTTTCTCAAGCTTCGTATATGGCTATCAATAGTTCGTGGTTCAACTTTACTATCGAATACATTGCACAGTGTATCTCGTGTTAACACTATGGATGGTTGAGAACATAATGTATAAAGTAATTGAAATTCATTGGGTGTTAGATATACATATTTTTTATCAATAAATACTTTTCTAGTTTTTGTTTCAATTTTTATGTTGCCTATTTGAATATCACTATCAATGAGAGTTTTATTTTGAGTTTCTGGCAAGTTATCTTCAGATCGTTTCAACAGATTTTCTACTCTTGCAACAACTTCACGAATTGAAAATGGTTTTGTTACGTAATCATCTGCCCCAATTTTAAGACCAGCAATAATATCGCTCTCTTCATCTTTCGCACTCAACATCAATATTGGAGTTTTAGAATTTTTTCTAAGTATATTTGTGAATTCGATACCATTAAATCCAGGTAGCATAACATCAAGTATTATCAAATCGAATGCTTCTTCTGTAGCGAGGTCAAGTCCATCTGGCCCATTATCGGCTAATAATACTTTGAAACCCTCTTTTTGGAGTCGAGCACGTAGAGCTGATGCGATATCAAACTCATCCTCAACTATCAATATTTGACGTTTCATAACTTATATTCTAGGTTTATTTTTCAAATATTGTTTAGTTGAAATGTGCAGATTATGTGCAGAAGACAATTTATGTACGTAAACTATGACAAACCTTCCAAAAAACCGCATAAATATAGGGTATTTTGGAAAATATATACTCAAAGAAGGCGTTATATCGGACGAAGATCTTTGAATAATAGATAATAAGGATATCAATAATGACGACTAGTAATTTTGACGCGCAGAATGCGCAGAATTCTACACAAGCACACATTGCGAATGTGTTTAGTAGCGATGTCAAAATTCTTGGTACTATTGGAAGCTCATTTATAAGCGATGTTTTAAAAGTAGAAAAAGATAATTCTATATTTGCTATAAAACTATTAAACCTAGGAGCATCTCAAGATCCTGAACTAGTACAACGTTTTCTAACTAACGCACGTTATAATCAATCGTTAAGTGAGTTCACTTCTATACGCATTGAAGAGATAGTAGAAGGTCCTCGCCCATTCTATGTTATGTCGCCCGTATGTGAATCGAACTTAAAAGAAGTTATTAGAATGCATGCACCTCTCGAAGTTAATTGGTTGCTTAATTTGTTAATACCCGTTGGAAAAATGTTAGACACAATACATCAAAGAAATATAATTCACGGAAATATTAAACCATCAAATATTCTGATCAAAGCCGAAACTAATCAAGAAATGTTTCTACTTAGCGATTATTTAGAACCATCATTAAGCTCAACTTCAGCAACAATTACTGGGGCAGGACCATATAGTGCACCTGAATTTCGATCAGGTTTGCCTATATCAAATAGATCTGATATATATTCACTTGCAGCGGTTATATATGAAGCGATAAGTGGATATCTGCCGCATGGACCTTATACAAATGACTCCGGTCAATTCCAAGTATGGAGAGACAATTCACCAATTAGGGATTTACAACTTTTGAATTCAAGTTTATCTCCAACACTAAGCGGTTTAGTAATAAAAGCTTTGTCAACACAGGCAATCGAACGACCAAATTCTTGTACAGCTTTTATTGAAGAAGCATTGCAATCACAAGAAGCGCAAACAATAAATATTGTTGCTCCAAAAGAGAGTGCGGTCGAACAGTACGATAAAAATAACAATCCAGTACCAATGTTAATAATTGCTGCTGGCGTATTTCTTTCCATCATATTATTATTCGGGGCGTTCAAATTAATTTCATCATTTTTCTCATCTGATACAAAAGCACCGCCTACTACAACATCAATAACGCAAATAAGAAGCTCAACACCAACTTCGAATTCTGATCCAAATGAAATACGTCAAGTAACCGATGTTGATAGAGACTTTATGGCAACACTATCTCAAGAACAGCAAAACTGTACACTTGGATCGAATGCGAAACGATGGCCACTTTCAGCGTCTACTCTTCATTGCCCATATCCAAATCCAGTTCCAACTGATGGAAATCCTACTGATCTTTGGTATGGGAATTTTGTGAATGTAGATGACCTAGCATCTTCTTATGAAGGAACAGCACAAACATTGTTAACTAACTTAGCTAATGCAGGTGGAAAAAAGATAGACAATACTGATGGTAGTTTACCTTGTACGAAGAATCCAAATGAAACTGGAATTTGGGATGCTAGAGCAACACCTGGAGATGCAAATAGTCCTGGAGGATACGGCAAGTTTACATGTGTGTCAACACCACTACCTGTTATTGTTTGGACAGATGAAGAAAAGAAATCAATAGGTGAGGCTTTGTTCGAAAACAAAGAGATGAGTGCGCTTACTCTATGGTGGCAAACAAAATCAGGCCCTGAGAAAAAAGGCAATATTTAATGGAACTCAACTTAACAGTACAACCCCCATCTTCTCAAGCCGTTGATGTTGATATAAAAGTTGATGGTACACGCCCAATATCGGATGTAATTGAAGCTTTAGCGAAAGCAACAGGAGTACCTAGTTCGCTGTCTACTCAAATGAGTTTATACATACCTAGTAGAGACTTATGGCTTAGCCCCGATTTAGAAGTTGAAAATGCAGGATTAAAAATTGGCGAGATAGTCGTATTGGGTCGTAACTCAATACCAGGTGACAAAGAATCAAATAGTGCAACAATAGGAGATGTAGCAGAAAAAAATAAAGCGCATAGACTTTCACAAAATAACGCTAGGTTATCCACATTTGATCTTTGTATTGTTTCGGGTAAACAAAATGGAGAACAAATATTATTACACAAAACAACTTTAGTAATTATTGATTATGACGGGAAAGTAAGAACAACAGCACAGGATGTAGAAATGCGTGCTAATTTTGGGGAATTTGATGTAAAGCCGAAAAAGAAGAAAGGTTCAAAACCTAGTTCGCTAGATATTGACACAAATCGACATTTTGATGGAATACTTCCAAATGATGCAAGTGCATTTCTAGTTGAAGTAGATGGCACAATATATATAGAACCGATATATGGTGATACTTATGTAGAAGTTCGTAAATTAACTAATAGAACACAGATCGACGAGCATGCAATGATTGTCTCTGCGGGTATACAATTTCATATACGACGTAAAGCAATAGAGAACTCTTTGCCAATTTCTAAACGCGGAATCGTTGGCATAAATAGGCCTCCTCGCGATATGCAACCGCCAACAGAAAAAATAATTCACATAGAAGCGCCACCAAGACCAGCAACAAAATCTCGAATTTCACCGATCATGATCATGTTGCCAATGCTTGCAGGTGTAGCAATGGCAGTTTTTTTACACAATATAATGTTTTTGGGTATGGCATTCTTCTCGCCAATGATGATGATTGGTAGTGCTGTAGAGAATAAGAGAAACGGAAAAAAAGAATTCAAAATTGCAAAAGCTAAATATATTGAAGATATAGAAAAGGCAGAGATAGGACTGCGACAAGGTCGTAGGGAAGAACTTGCTATTAGACGAGTGGTATGGCCCGATGCATCTGATTGTATATCTCGCATTGTAGATTCACGACATGATATTTGGGATCGACGAAGAGATGATATTGATTTTTTATCGTATCGTGTTGGTGTTGGCGACCAGGTAGCTCTTGTAAGTGCGCAAATTGAGAATGGCGGAAGTGAAGATTTGCGTGATTTCGGCGAAAAAAAACTTAGAAGAAGCGATCCAATACATTTATCTCCATTAGTTGTTTCACTGCCAAGCCATGGCGCAATAGGTGTTGTTGGTGAAAGAAAAAATTCTCTCGATGTATTGCAATGGTTGATATTGCAAACTATCTCACTTCATTCACATAGGGACGTTTCTCTTTGTGCCGCTTTGCCAACTAATCTTACTAATAGTTTTGAATACATGAAATGGGTGCCTCATGTACGTTTCGGTGGTGCAGAAATAGACGAGCCAACAATAGCATTTGGTGAAGAAAAATCTAATATACTTTTTCAAAAAATTAGAGCATTAATTGATTCAAGAATCGCTAATGCACAAAATAATTTTAATAACAATACACCAAAATTACCAAGTGTTGTTTTTGTAGTAGACGAAAACGTAGTGCGTGATAGAACAAGTATTGATGCAATTTTAAAAACTGGACCAGCTGTTAATGTTTATACGATATTCTTAGCCACTCAATTTAGAGACTTGCCAGGTGAATGTAAAGCCATTATCGATGTTGGCGAACCTCAACTAAGTGGTAACGATGTTACAATTGCGTTTCCAGGTACAGGACAATCGCCAACTGTATTCTCAAAAGAATCCATAGTTTCTAAAAAATTAGACTACGTTGCACAATTACTTGCACCAAAGCGTGATGTTACAGCATCGGTATCTGGTGGTGGAGGCGGTAGTCTTCCAAAAACGGTACGATTGCTTGACATTTTAGACCTTCAAAAACCAACACCAGAAGCAATTATAGAAAGATGGCAAAATTCTCCAGACTCACTCCAAGCTGTATTAGGTGTGACAATTGATGGTTTGATGAAAATAGATTTACGACTTGATGGCCCACATGGATTGATCGCGGGTACCACTGGTTCAGGTAAGAGCGAGTTGCTACAAACTTTCGTAGCTTCAATTGCTTCTGCGTATTCACCACAAAAAGTTAATTTTCTTTTCGTTGACTATAAAGGTGGGACTGCATTTGCTGAGTGCAGCCAGATACCTCATTCTGTCGGTATGGTAACAGACTTGGATGAATATTTAGCACAACGTGTATTGGTTTCCTTAAATGCAGAATTAAAAAGACGTGAAGCATTATTGCGAGAATATTCTTGTAAAGATCTAATAGTTTTTGAAAAAAGATTTCCTGATGTTTGTCCACCATCATTAATAATTGTTATTGATGAGTTTGCAGCCTTAGCTCGTGAAGTACCTGATTTCGTAGAAGGCGTTGTTGATATTGCTCAACGTGGACGATCCCTAGGACTGCATTTAATACTTGCTACTCAGCGACCAGCAGGAGTCGTAAATGACAATATTCGTGCTAACACCAACTTACGTATTGCCTTACGCATTGCTGATTCTAGTGATTCTACTGATGTTATTGGTACAGATGAAGCAGCACGTATACCTAGGTCAATTCCAGGTAGAGCATTTGTTCGAATGGGGCCAAGTGACTTAACAGCTTTTCAATCTGGATATGGAGGAGACTTTACTATTGAGCTTGCATCACGCAGTGTTGACGCATCAAACGAAGGTTCAGACGAAGAAAATGGTAATGAGATATTGAATCAAAGAATACCACTAGTAGTCGAGCCTTTTACTTTACTTGGTATATTAGATATTGATAATAATAACGATGAAATTGAAGTTTTTGTTTCAGATAAAAATACTGATGACACACTTGCAACAACTGACTTAAGTTATTTGTGTAATGTTGTATCACAAGCTGCATTCCAACTAAAGCTTCCAAAGCCACGTCAGCCATGGAAAGAAACTTTACCGAAAGTTTTGACTCTTGCAGATATTGGAGATATGTCTCTGCTTAATGAAAATGATAAAGGTAGAAGTTTTATTTTAGGGCAACTTGACTTGCCAGCATTACAAGAACAAAAAATTATCTCTCATGATTTTGAAAATGATGGAAATATGTATATTTATGGAACATCAAGTTCTGGAAAAACTACAGCACTACGTTCGATTGCAATGTCATTAGCTGTAAGTTCTAGCCCTAGTGAACTAGTTATTTATGGAATTGACTGTGCTAGTGGTGGTCTCGATTCGCTTAAAGAATTGCCGCACACCATAGCAGTTTTAGGTACCCGTGATGCCGAAGGTGTAGGCCACTTTTTAAATCGAATTACTAGAGAGATAGAAACTCGAAAAGAAATATTACGAACGAATGGTGTTTCAACATTAGGAGAATATAGAACACGACTTAGAAATAATGGTGATACCACTTGTGGAGATTTACCACGCATCGTAATTCTACTGGATTCATTTGCAGGTTTTAACTCAGCCTTTGACAAAGTTGAATATGGCGCATGGATAGATTTAATACAAAGAATAGTAGGCGATGGTCGACCACTAGGTATTCACACGATCATTACTGCTGATAGACGAGGCGCGATACCATTTAACATGGCTGGACTTGTTGAAACAAAACTTGTATTAAAAATGTCAGATCCCGATGAGCTGTCTTCCTTAGGTGTACCAAGCAAGATAGCTAAAGAAATAAAACTTTCTCCAGGTCGAGCGATATATAAAAATACTCTTGAACTACAAATACCAATAGTTTCACAAAATTCTGATGGTGGAGCGCAAGTCGCACAAATTCACAAGATAGCCAAATATTTAACGTCTATATATGGTGAAGTAATAGTTAAAGCAACACCATTGCCCGAAGCAATAGCGCTTTCTTCTTTGCCGCAAGATATACGCGATAAGCATGTTTCACTTGGTGTTTTGGTTTCAGAAGATGGTTTACTTGCAGCCTCTGTAGATTTCGATAGAGGACACTTTTTGATTACTGGCCCTAGAAATACCGGTAAATCTATTGCAATGGCATCAATAATTCGAAGCTTAAGTTCTAAAAACGATGGAAGCTATTCGTTTATATTTACACCTCGACCAAACTTTATTTCAACTATTGAAGGTATTAACAATGTTGCGGTTGGTATACAAGCTTGTGAGGATCAGTTACAAGAAATAATAGAAGGCATAGAAGAAATGGGCGAAAACCCAATTCCAGATATGTACTTTTTTATTGATGATTGTGAAGATCTAAGTGATGGAACTTTTGCTTCAACAATGGAAATTATGATTCGAGAACTAAAGCAAAGTTTGCATGTCGTGGCGGCTGGAGACACTTCAGCATTTACAAGAGCATATTCTGGCTGGTTGGCTGATATTAAAAAGCCAAAGAGCGGTTTATTGTTAAACCCAGATCCAATGAATGATGGAGATATTTTAGGTGTAAAAATTAAAGCACTGCCTGGACAAATCTTCCCACCAGGAAGAGGCTATTTGTGCTTAGATAGACAGGCCGTATTAATACAGGTCGCCGTTTAAATTTAGCAGTTAGTTGAGCAAGCATTAACTGCAAGTATATCTACAAAATCATTCATTACATGGCCAGAATGTCCTTTGACCCATGTAAATTTAACATTTCCATGCGTGAGCACATCCTCTATAAATGGTTTCCATAAATCTTGGTTAGCAACAGGTTTACCAGCAGAATTTTTCCAATTTCTTTTGGTCCAACCTACATGCCATGAATCAGTAAAACATTTAACGACATACGTTGAGTCACTTACAATCTCTATAGCATCAGTAGCATCGGCAAATTCACGAACAGCCATATGTGCAGCTAATACCTCCATGCGTTGATTCGTACTTGGATTCTCGCAGCCACTACCGTATACTTCTTTGTCTACAGCCCATGCCCAGCCTCCCGGGCCAGGATTTCCGCTACAAGCACCATCTGTATACACTATTATTTTATCACTCATTGTGCTATAGATTAGCCTGAAAATTCACCAATTACAGTATTACAAGGTTGTTTTTCAATCAATATTGATTTTATACAAACTAAACTAATTGTGTGGAAATTAATATGTCTAAAAATCAAAAAATTATGATTGTTGCTGTTACAAGTGCGATCATTATAATTGTTTTTTTATTAGTAAGTTTAAATTCTGGGTCAACAACCAAAAGTAAAACTTCTTTGCGAGAAAGAAGAAATTTAATACCAAAAGCAGAGCAAACAACAACCACTACTATTGCAACAATCCCAACCACAACAAAAATAGTTTCAAGTGCTGCCCCTGTGGCGCCGTCAGAAAATAATTTTATAACAGGTGCAACATATTTAGACGCTCCAAGCATTAAAACAAAATGGACAGAAATTACTTTTTGTTCAATAGTGCCAAAAGCTGAAGCGAAAAAATTACTAGCAATGACAGTAGAACCTAAACCAATCTATATATTTTCGAATTCACTTGGAGCTAAATGCACATATACTGATGGCGAAGGTGACGAAATTAGCTTCCAGTTTTCAAATGCTACTTTTTCTTCCGCGAGAACAGTTGATATCGCTATAGGTGAGGTAGGCGAAAATGTGGTTTTGGAAAATGGTGCGAATGGAGTTTCTAAATCATCTAAAAGCTCAGGTTTTACAATCAGCCTAAACTTGTTCGGTGCTGATTTGAATGAAGTTTTAATTAATGCTCAAGATAAAGAGACAGCAATAAAAGTTGCAATTCAAGTATCGAATTATTTTAAGATAAATCCGTAATCACTTTATTTTTGACGACCAAAGCGGATAAGAGAAATTGTGCCCCCGGCAAGATTCGAACTTGCGACACACGGTTTAGGAAACCGATGCTCTATCCCCTGAGCTACGAGGGCGCGTCAAGAATTAATAGTTTAATATAGAGAACAACAGAATTTATATGTATGGGATTAAAAATCAATAAGTTTCGGTTTGTACTATATAGCCAGAGCCAGAGATAGTGACATCGACACGTTTTGCTGAATCACAATATGTTAAACCACTTGATGATTGCTTCCTATAACTATCATTTTGAAAGCTACCTTTATTAAATACTACGTATTGTCCCCCAGGGGCATTACTATCAACAACATTTACCAATCCAGGCGTTGAAGGAATATTAAAATTATTGCCACTTAATTTAGGTACATAATTTTCAGCATTAACAGATGTACCAATATCCACTCCGTTGCTACCCGGATTCTGTGTCGATGGAGCATTACATATACTAATATTTCCAACCTCGTTACTTGGATAAACAAAAGGTTCAATAACTGCTTGCGTGTTTGGTGTTTCTTGTATCGTGGGTGTAGCTATTGGAGCCGCGGTTTTAGGTTCAGTTTTAGTTTTTACTTTAATCGCAGAGTTTATAGATTTAGTTTTAGCATCATTACCTCGAGCCTGAATAGTCAAATATGTAGATAGCCCAATAACTAATACAAGTATTATGAAAGCAAAAATGCTTTCATATAGCACAGTTCGCTTTTTAATTGTTTGCCCGATAGCTATTGAATTTTTTAGAGCTTGATCAACGTCTAAGCCTAATAAAGTTAATGACTCATCTTCTAGCGAAGAGAAGTCAGTTATAACATGTTCAGTATTATTCGCAGTATCCAAAATTTTCCTTAACTCGTATGTGACATATTATTTCTTATAGATTTTCTTGCGTTACTTATATCTTCTAGTACTTCTTCTTCTTTTCTGTTAAGTGTCATTGCAATTTCGCTTGGCGAATAATCGTCGATGAAAGAGAGTGTAGCTACAAATCTTTCACTAGTATCTAAATTACTTACTGCACGTACGAAATCAATCGCGTACGGAGTTCGAATTGCTTTTTCTAATGTTTCGTAAGTAGTTAAATCCAAAATAGTTGTTAAATCTATTTTTGACACTACTTCCTTATTATTCATTTCATCTCTTAGCTTATTAACTGCAATGCAACGTACCCAGTTTAAAGGTGAGTCTTGTTTTTGAAATTTTTTCCAGTGAGCGTATGCTTGTCCTAATGCCTCCTGGGCAATTCTCGAAGACATTTCTTTATCGCCACTAATAACCATAAGGGTACGAGTTACACGTGGATATACATGACGGAATGCATCTTCGAAATCGAAATATCTCATTTTTTTGCCTCTATAGTTAATATATAAGTATCATCTCATGAAGATGCCATTTCGTAAAGTGCTATTTAGTGCGCAATATGCGCCTATATTCAGCAATTTCAACACAAAATCAAATGCTATATACGAAAATGATCAACTAAAAAGTTAGATATCGCAATTTCACAAAATTCTTTAGCCAATACGTTAAAGGAGTTATCGTTTTCATCCCAAAAACCGTGGGTAGTTCCTGGAATAGATTCAGATATGACACTTGCTCCCGATAAAGCTATTAAAGCTTCTGTAAATGACATATCATCATCAGTTGCAATATTATCATTTTCTGCACTAATTAATAAAAAATCAGCTTTAGCATCAACAAAATCTACATTTTGGGAACCATAAACACTAACAACGCAAGATACTGAATCTGGAAGTTTGGTTGATGCCCAAAGACCTAGTGATCCACCCATGGCAAACCCAATGATACAAATTGGTTTCGTTGAATCTCTTGAATAAGTTCGCAGAGCATGTATCGAACTTAAGATTAAATCTGCCATTTCATTTGGATCTGCTTGATTAAGTAATAATTGTGCATGCTTTTCGTTATTAGCTAATGTCCCAAAGAGGTCAGGAGCCATAACACAGTATCCTAAATCGCTAAGTTTTTCACAATATTTTTTTATCGAAGAATTTAAACCCCACCAGGAATGTAAAACTAAAATACCTGGTCCTTTCTCATCAGGCGATATAGCTGGGACAAAATATGCAGTATTTTTTGCAGGTTTTGAAATTATTAAACCAGATTCAATATTCTTTTTATCTCCTTCAACATGTTTTTTAGATTTGTTCATATCTCACCATTGCCTGATCTAGAGATAAATCTAATTGATTCGCTAGCGAAGCAACCCATGCTAGAACATCACCGATCTCATGTAATTGTTCTTCTTTTGTACCTTTACGAACTGCTTGTGCGAGCTCGCCGACTTCTTCGCAAAGCCAAGCTACCGTCGAAGGAATACCTCTTTGGGTATCTGCTTTACCATATAATTCAGCCATTAATTTTTGTACATCATTAAGTTCCATATAGCTAACAATCTTATTACTTTTCAATTATTAAAGCTAAAGTTACTAAAATGTTTAAATGTCTCCAAAAGATTATATTTTTAATTCTTCACAAATGCCTAGTCTCTGTGTAATTGATAGCAATAACAATGAACATATATATGGAGACATAGATGACGTATATGAATTAGCTTCTGTAACAAAATTAATCACTGCAAATGTTGTGAGTAATTTAGTCGAGGATAATTTTTTTAATTTTGATGATGTAATCGATGGCATAGATTATCTCAAACATCAAGTGAGACTAATAGATTTGCTATCGCATACAAGCGGACTATCTTTAAATGGTGAAGTTCCACAAATAGAACCTAGACAAAAGAGATTATATTCAAATCTTGCATTTGAAACCTTAAATACCTTCGTTGTTAACAAATTAGAAAATGAATTTGGTATCAGAAGTATAAATGAACTATTTAACGATGGTTTAAAACACGTATTGACTGCTAAAAAAAATAATTATATTGATTTTTATGGTGCTAAAGCTTCTGGCGCGAGAGCGAACCTTGGAGCAATAGTAGCTCTAGTACAGGAAATGCGATCTCCAGTATTTGTATCTCCTCAAATGCAACAAAAAATGCGAACAATATTTTTGCCCGAACTCCGTGGCGTGCTACCTGGTTGGGGTAATTATAAACATTGTGCTTTTGGTACTGGTTATGAAATTAAATTTGATAAGTCCCCACATTGGATGGGGACTAAATCTAGTCCAAATACATTTGGCCACTTTGGTCAAGCAGGCGTATTTGTTTTGCACGATCCTGACGTGAATATATCTATAGTTGCACTAGGCCATAAAGAGATTGGTACTTGGTCTACAGATTTATGGCCAAAATTTGTAGATGAAATTTTTCAAAATTTTATTTAGATTTAATAGCTTTTATATGGTCAATTATTTCTAAAGTAACATTCTCAATTTGAGTCGCTAATAGTTTTGCATCTTTAAAACAATCTGGACAAGAAACAATACCAAAATTTACTTTATCTAAATAGCTAATAGCAGTTATATTTAACAGTGAACCATCAAATATAGGGCCATAGGGAATAGCCGATTCAACCTTTGCCCCAGCACAGTACATAGCAAAACTAGGTCCCGGCAAACTTGATAACATTACATTTGCAAAAGGTGAATGTTTACCAGAAACTTGTGATCTTGAATATAATCCCCAAAGTTTACCTAAAGCAGTCCAGGGTGCAACTCGTGATACTTCGCCAAGTGTTTCAGTTCCAAGATCTGATAGTTGTATCTTTGCATTAGAAAAACTAGAAGACATAAACTCAAATTCATCTTCAATACTATTTAAATGAGTTGGCAATTCAGCGAACATGACACTTAGCTCGTTGCCTCCTTGTGTACGCTTTTTTCTCACGCTTACAGGCGAAACAACAACTAGTGGTGAATCTGGTAATTCATCATTATTTAACATTATATTTTTTAACGAACGCGAAATAATAGTCCCTAAGACATCATGGAATGAGACTTTATAATATTGACGAATCATTTTTATATCGTCCCTGCTTACCACTGCGCTTGACAGTGTTCGCTCAGCAGTTAGTTTTCGAGACTTTGGCCACATTGGTGCTTTCCAAGGAAAGGTTAAAGCTTTTCTTTGGTCGGTATCAATAGCTATTTTTGCCATATTCAAAACTTTTCTTGCAATATTTAAAGAAGAAGTGGCCCACTGTATAGGTTGAGAAATCATTGATGCGCCGATATGGGTAGTCCAGTCCGGTTCTTCGTCAACAACATTAATCATTTTTATTTCACCCAAGTCGTTGTCTGCACCATCAGCATTTAAATCAAAAATATTTGCCATAAGTTCAAAACCCGCTATACCATCTAAAAGTGCGTGGTGACCTTTAGCTATTAAATGAGAAATATTATTATGCTTTTCATGTACTATTAAAAATTCCCAAAGTGGCCTGTTCCGGTCTAAGGATATTGACATGTATTCAGAAATGAATTCTGAAAAATTATCAAAGCTACTATCAACGCCTAGAGTTATTTCTCTAATATGTATTCTCAGATCGGGCTTTGTTCTTAGCCAAAGTGGTGGCGCCAAAGGAATAGGTGGCTGAACAATTCTTTTACACAATGCATCAAATTTTTCGATTCTAGATGAAACAAGATGTTGAAAAGTTTCAGCACTAATTTCGTGTTTAGATTTTGTTCTATCTACATCCATAACTGCCAACACATGTAATGGTGCATTGGGAGTTTCATGATGTATGAAAAGTGAATCTAAACCTTTTAATTGTTCCAAGGTGTTGATTCTAGCTTATTAATATAAATTTGCAATTTAGATTGATTCTTTTTTAGTTCTTTTACGAAGTTTACGTCGCTTAATCGGTTCTTTTGTCATAGGTGAATCAATAATCTCATGTTCACCAAGATGTGTACTTAATATTGCTTGGAGCATAGCGACTGCGGGCAAACTTAAGAGAGCACCAACTGTACCAAAGATAGAACCTCCTACTATAACCGCGCCAAAAGCAACAGCAGGATGCATATTCATTGTTCTTGCAGTAATGCGTGGAGCAAATAAATAGTTTTCTACTTGTTGATATACGAAAACAAAAACAAAAATCCATAGTGCGGCAGAGGGAGACCTAGTGAATCCAATTAGTATAGGCAAGATACCTGCAATATATGTACCAATCACTGGAATGAATTGTGAAACAAATCCAACCCATACAGCTAATGCTAAGGCGTATTTAACATCAAAAATTATGAAAAATATGTAATGTGAAATACCTGATAAGACTGCTAATAATGTTCTTGAATAAATATACCCGCCAGTCTTATCGATTGCTAATTCCCATGTATTAAGTACAACTTCTTGTTTTTTTGTTGGAAGTCTACGCAATAAAGCTCTACGTAATTTAGGAGCATCGGCAACCAAATAAAAAGTAAAAAGCGCAATTGTAAACATTTCGAAAATTACTCCAACTGCAGAAGTTCCAACTGAAAAGGCATCGCTAGCCCAAGTGTCTAAAAATTTAGAATCTTTTACAGCTCTGTTTAATGAGTCGGTATTTATATGAGTATTAAAATGTGAATTGATAAAACCTGTAATTTTTTCGGTTATGTCTTGGGGGTTATCTGTTAGCTTTGTGACTTCATCTATAACTAGTGAAACAATTGCAAATGAAAATAATCCTATTATGATTATTAAGAATAGGAACACTAAACCAGTGGCAACACCTCGTTTCATGCCGCGTCTCGCAAGCATGTTAACAGCAGGTTCAATTGCAAAGGATAAGAAGAGTGAAACAATAATAATTGTGAAAAAACTATTTAACGCTTGAATAGAATCTTGTATGAAAATAAAAATAAGTTGGAAAAGAAAAAATATAGCAATAGCGAGCGGAATCCATTTAGGCATTTTCATAAAAATGCTATGGGTCGAAGATAGCTGAACATCAATTAAAGTATCATTTGATTCAACGGAATCGCTGTTGTCTGTTGTATTATTCATTTCTTTGAGATTAGCCCAGATTGTTGCTCAGTGGTGAGATCAATTACATCAAGCATTTTGCGCCGTTGTACCTCTTGAGAACGGATTCGTTCTGCTTTTCTTCTCAAACGATGCTTTTTAACACTTCTAATTCTCATATACAAAATAAAAAATATAAGTAGAAGTATGAATATACTTATATTTAATGTCGTTAAATAGCTGCTAGTGCTATTGATCTGTGATGCTTTGGCGCTTGTATTTTTAATATCGACATTAGGAACTTTTAGAATTGTTAATTCTGCTTCCGTACTAATTGGACGCATTTCTGGAAGTTTATTTTTAGCTTTTGTTAAATCAATTTTATTTTTTTTAGCATTAGCGAGATAAGCAAATCCATCATCTAGTAACTTTGCGGCCCATTGATTTGTTTCAGCTACATCTATTATTATTACAATTACACTCTTATCAGCTCTGGTGGCACTCGCGGCTAATGTCCTACCTGATTTTTTAGTATATCCGGTTTTTAGGCCAGTAATGCCTTCATAACCCGTCATTAATTTATCATTATGATTCGTTAAAATGTGAACAATGCCATCTCCACCCGTGAATTGATAGTTCAACTTGGAAACCATTCTGGCTAATTCTGGATTATTTAAAAGTGCTCTTGATGCAATTGCAACATCATAAGCGCTCATAGCTGTTGCTCCATTTATTGCTAGTGAGTATCTAAACCACTTGGATCACCAAAATTAGAATCTTGCATACCTAAATTTTTTGCAATTGAATTTTGTGTCTTTTGAAATTGTTCTATTGATCCTGCTGATGCTTCAGCCAAAGCGTAAGCAGCATCATTTGCAGATATTAATAGAAGTGAATTTAATAGGTCATCACGAGTCCATGTTTGGCCAGCCATCATCCCTATTTTGCTTGGTTGTACATTCTGTGCTTCATTACTTGCAACAATTTGTCTAGTTGGCTCTATGGTATTAATTGCACCGAGGGCAGTTACTATCTTAGAAATACTTGCGACAGGTAAAGCTTCATGCTCATTCTTCGATTTAATTATGGCACCGGTTGTAGCATCAATTACGATATATGCTTTTGGTTCGATACTTGAGTCTGTTACTGGGCCTATCTGGTTTCTGCTAGTTGCAAATGAAGCAGTTGGGACAATAGCTGTAGAGCTAAGGAGCAGTATAAATAATATTACAGATAATTTCCAAGATTTTCGAGATAATAATTTTGGAATATTAGATCTACATGTATTTATCATCCCCAACAGTTTAACCAATTTTATATCTTTTTGGTTGCAATAAGAGTGAAGCACCATAAATCTGAAATAATAGAAGGATGCTATCTAAACGTATTTCACAAATTGCAGAATCAGTCACATTAAAAGTAGACGCAAAAGCAAAGGCTCTAAAAGCGCAAGGTAAGGACGTAATTGTTTTTGGTACCGGCGAACCGGACTTTCCAACCCCAAGTTATATAGTAGATGCTGCGATAAAAGCGGCAAAAGATCCTAAAAATCATAAATATTCCCCTGCATCAGGACTTCTTGAACTCAAAGAAGCTATTTCTAAAAAAACTCTACGAGATTCAAAAGTTGTTGTTGATCCTTCACAAATAGTTGTGACTAATGGTGGCAAACACGCACTTTTTAATGCGTTCATGGCAATTCTAAACGAAGGTGACGAAGTTATACTACCTGCGCCTTATTGGACTAGTTATCCAGAATTTATAAACATTGCTGGTGGAGTTGTAAAAACAGTTTTTGCCAAAGCGAAAGATAATTTTTGTGTAAGTATTGAACAATTAGAACAAGCTTATACATCTAAGACAAAAGCTGTTGTCCTAGTATCACCAAATAATCCAACGGGTACTCTATATACTCCTGAACAAATCAAAGAGATTGGTGAGTGGGCATTATCGAAAGATATTTATGTCGTAACCGATGAAATATATGAACATTTAGTTTTCGATGGATATAAAACAGAATCAATTTTACACTTAGTCCCAGAATTAGGTGATAAATGTATCATTCTAAATGGTGTTGCCAAAACTTATGCAATGACAGGATGGAGAGTCGGTTGGGTTATTGCTTCTAAAGAAATCATAAAAGCAATATCTAATCTTCAAAGCCATTCAACATCTAACGTAAATAATATGGCACAATATGCAGCTATTGCAGCTTTAAACGGAGATTTAAAAGCAGTTGAAGAGATGCGAGAAGCTTTTCAGCGTCGTGGATATGCAATGCATGAAATGTTGAGCGCGATACCAAAGGTTATATCAACAAAACCACAAGGCGCTTTTTATTGTTTTCCATCTTTTGAAGCATATATAGGTTCAACAATGGCTGGAATAAAAGTTGAATCAACTGCTCAGCTTTGTGAAATATTTTTAGAAGAAATCTTAGTCGCATGTGTACCTGGTGAAGCATTTGGTGCCCCTGGTTATATACGTCTATCATTTGCTTTGGGCGATGAAGATGCAAAAGAAGGAGTTAACAGGATTGCTTCTTTGTGCGAAAGTGCAACTTGGTAAAAGCCTTAAGGGGTTGATCACCTGAGAAAAGTTAAACGCAGACTTTATGAAAGATTTATCAATAATTGAAATTTACATTAACAAAAAATAGGGGAAAATAAATGAGAGTATTAGTTGCAGAAAAAATAGCAGATTCTGGTTTGGAAGATTTACGCCAAGCTGGTTACGAAGTTGATATACAAGAAGGTCTTTCTAATGAAGAACTTTGCAAAGCAATAAAAGGTGCACATGCTTTAATAATAAGAAGTGCAACTACTGTTACAAAAGAAGTTCTTAGCCATGCTGATGCTTTGATAGCAATTGGTCGTGCAGGTATTGGTGTTGACAATATAGACATACAAGCTGCTACTAATGCTGGAGTGATGGTCATAAATGCGCCACAATCAAATATCATATCAGCAGCAGAACATGCAATTGCATTAATGCTTTCTTTAGCACGCCATATTCCAAATGCGCATCGCGATCTAGTCTCTGGTCAATGGAATCGTTCAAAATATGAAGGTACAGAAATTGCAGGAAAAAATATTGGTATTGTAGGTCTTGGTCGTGTAGGCACTTTAGTAGCTGAGCGTCTTGCTGGTTTTGATGCAAACCTTATTGCATACGATCCTTTCATTACTGAAGAGCGTGCTAAAGAGCTTGGTGTCACATTATATGAAAAGCTTGATGAATTTATTGCTGCTTGTGACATAATGACAGTTCATCTTCCTAAGACTAAAGAAACTGTAAATATTATTGATGCTGATGCATTAAAGAATGCACAAGCACACTTACTTTTAATTAATACTGCTCGTGGTGGTATTGTTAATCAAGATGATTTATATATTGCATTGCGCGATGGCATCATTGGTGGTGCTGGCCTTGATGTTTTTGTCGAAGAGCCTACAACACAGTCACCATTATTTGAATTAAACAATGTTGTTGTCACCCCTCATCTGGGTGCTTCTACATCAGAGGCTCAAGATAAAGCCGGTTTAACTATTGCTGAACAAATTGCATTAGCATTGCAAGGAAATTTTGTTCCATTTGCTTTGAACTTAGATGCTAAAGCAGCGAATGCTGTAGTCTCTCCTTATATAGATGTTGCAGAAACTTTGGGACGAGTTGCTAGTGCGCTGGTGACTTCAACCATAGTGGAAATGAAAGTTTATGCTCAGGGCAAAATTTCTGAAAGCGATTGTTCCATTTTGACTTTGGCGGCACTCACTGGAATCATGAAGGATACTAGCGATGAACCTGTAAGTTTGGTTAATGCTCCAGCCTTAGCTAAAGCTAGAGGTTTATCTATTTCTGATTCTAGGGAATCAGACGGAAAAGGATATGTCTCTCGTTTGAAACTAAGTGTTACTTGTGAAGATGGAAGTAATGTCTTAGTTTATGGTGCACGTTCTGGAAAGAATAAAGATGTACGCATAGTCCGTATTGATCAACATGAGATGGATATTATAAAAAGTCCTCACTTGTTAATAGTGAGCAATAATGATCGTCCAGGGATGGTTGGTGCTGTTGGGTCTATATTGGGTGATTCGAAAATAAATATTAATGGTATGGATGTTGAACAAGGAATTACAGGTGGAAATTCGTTGATGGTAATTTCGACCACTGAGCAAGTTCCTGACAATGTACTTTCACAATTAGATGCCACTGATGGTATTTTTTATGCAAGAAGAATCGAGTTGAGCTAATACTTATACTAAAATTTTCTTGTTGATAATCGGGGGATCAACATAAACGGGGGATACGTTTAGACAAAAAGAAAGTTTGGTTTTGAGACATAATCCCGTTCATCGTTCTGATATAAAAAATAGTAAAAGTAAAAATTATACAGATTCTCGTACACATAAGTATACAAAGACAGATCCTAATCTAAGAAAAATAATCACTAAACCCAATTTACAGAATCTACACGAAATTCCTTGTAAGAAGTCAATTTCAAACCGGATATTGAGGTTTCTTATCAATACAAAGTTGCTAAATGAAGCACAAATGAATGGTAGAAACTTTCGAAATACAAAATCATTTAATTGAGAATATGTGCAAACATGTAATCACGTTTTTGTAAACTTGACATGTTCAGGACAAGTGTATGTCACTTATATAAACAAGCTTTAAGCTTGACACAAATTTTTTAATTGGTCAGAGTTACTTATGAACGCAAGCGATTAAAAGCACAAAGTACAGCTTTAAGCGAAGCATTCAAGATATTCTCATCAAGCCCCACACCCCATAATATTTGGACATCGCCATTTGTCATTTCTACATATGCAGCAGCAGTAGCATCTGTACCCGCAGCAATGGCATGTTCGCTATAATCAGTCACTTCATATTTAGTATTAAATGAAGTATTTAGCGCATCCATAAATGCAGAAATAGGACCACCACCTGTACCCGTCACACTTAAATCGTTACCATTTTCAGAGATATTAGCCGTTATTGTTGTGTGGCCTTTATGCGAATTAACGTCTGTGTCTAAAAGTTTAAGTGATGCATTTTCGCTTTGAAAATACCTTGTTTGAAATGCATCCCACATAACTTTTGGTTCTATTTCTGTTCCAGAATCTTCAGCGATTGCCTGTATAGATCTTGAAAATTCAATTTGTAGTTTTCGCGGAAGATCCAAGCCATGTTCAGCTTTCATAATGTAGGCAACCCCACCTTTACCGCTTTGTGAATTTACACGAATAACTGCCTCATAGCTACGTCCCACATGAGCAGGGTCGATTGGTAAGTAAGGAACTGCCCATTTATCGTAATCATCGCTAAGAGCTTCAGTGCCTTTTTTAATAGCATCTTGATGAGATCCAGAAAATGCTGTATAAACAAGTTCACCAGCATAAGGATGTCGAGGATGAACCGGAATACGGTTGCAGTATTCTGCAACTTGACGCAAATTATCAATATCTGAAATATCTAACATGGGGTCAATACCTTCAACGAAAAGATTCATTGCTAAAGTTACAACATCAACATTACCTGTACGTTCACCATTACCAAAAAGTGTACCTTCAATGCGATCAGCGCCAGCTAAAACACCAAACTCTGCAGCAGCTACTGCGCAACCGCGATCGTTATGCGGATGTAAGGAAACTATAGTTTTATCGCGACGTGAAATATTATTAATGAACCATTCGATAAGATCACCATAAATATTAGGTGTAAAACATTCAACTGTTGCGGGTAAATTAATAATTATTTTTCTTTTATCTGAATCAGGTTCAATTATATCTGTTACTTTCTCGCAAATTTCCAATGCGAATTCAGGTTCAGTATTTGTAAAACTTTCAGGAGAATATTCATAACGAATATTTGTATTTCCCATATTTTCTTCTAATTCTCTACACAAACGAGCAGCATCTAAACCAATATCAACAATGCCACTTTGTTCTAGACGAAAAACAACACAACGTTGCAAAGGTGATGTGGAATTATAAAAATGAACAATCGCGTTATTCGCACCTTTTAAAGATTCATATGTCCGACGAATTAAATCTTCACGACATTGTGTTAAAACTTGAATTGTAACGTCGTCGGGTATTAAATCTTCCTCAATAAGTTCTCGAATAAAATCGTAATCAGTTTGACTTGCACTTGGAAATCCAACTTCAATTTCTTTAAAACCCATGTTGACTAAAGTGTCGAACATTCTTCTTTTGCGAACGGGATCCATCGGGTCAATAAGTGCTTGATTGCCGTCACGTAGATCTACAGAACACCAAATTGGGGCTTTTGTTAAAAACTTGTCTGGCCATGTACGCTCAGGGAATGAAAGTGGGGTAATGCGCTGGTATTTATCGAAGGGCATTTTTTTAGGGTTTATGTTTGGTGGTGTCATTTTGAATCCTTGGAATAATAATTGAATATAGTCTAGAAAGAAATATCTCCTGATCTTTATTTCAGGAGAGGAGCCATGCAAGGGCGAAAGTAATAGCTTAATGCTGTAAGACTTTCGCCTAAATAAGGAGTAGAAGTTTGTTTTGGCTCATTAATACCACTCTAGCAGCTCTTTAAGTAGGTAACAATTTATATTTCAAATGTCCTATTTATCTTGACGAGGCTTGCTTTCTAGCTGATAATGAGATTATATAATAATTTATTGGAGGATTCATGGCAAAAAGAGGAGGATTTAAAAGTGGTTTTAGCCCTGATCCAATAGAAAGAAAAGAATTGGCACAATGGCGAGATGCGCAACGACAAGCTAATCCACTATCTAACCCAGACCCTCAATCACTAAGCGGATGTGAACCAAATGCACCACAAAGTATGTTGACAAGGATAAGAGAAATGACATCAAGAGTCGTTCAAAGCCTACCTGGCACCGCATTGGGAAGATAAAACTTTTATATTTTAGATGACTTGTAAGCTATACGACCTTTTTCATATGACGAGATATCATCTTCATGTGTAAGAGTGATGCCGATATCATCTAAACCATTAATCAATTTATATTGCGAATAATCGTCAATTTCAAATGCTTCATTGATCACACCAATTTTCTCGCATGAAAATGTTTTTGATGCAATATCTATAGTGGCTTCACTAGAAGGATCATTAAGCGATGCCTCTAATAGTTTTTCTATAATCTCTTCACTAGTAATTACAGTTACAAGACCAATTTTTAGACAATTATTTTTAAAAATATCGGCAAAACTAGATGCAATAACAGCTTTGAAACCATAGTCTTCTAATGCCCAAGGGGCATGTTCGCGCGATGATCCACAACCAAAGTTTTTGCGTGTTACCAAGATCTTGGCACCTTTATATTCAGGATTATTTAAAACAAAATCATCATCTTTTCTCCAATTAGAAAAAAGTCCTTCACCGAATCCAGTACGTTCTATTTTTTTTAACCATACGGCTGGAATTATTTGGTCGGTATCTACATCGTTACGATCTAATGGTGTGATTCTCGATTTTATTATATCTACTTTTTTCATATCTTCATTCTTTCTTGTGGATAAACCTCTTTGTAGGGTCTGTCCTTACAGAGCTATATATCTACTGGGGATGCGAAATGTCCTGCTATTGCTGATGCTGCGGCAACTGCTGGTGATACTAAATGTGTACGGCCACCATTGCCTTGTCGTCCTTCGAAATTTCTATTCGAAGTTGAAGCACAACGCTCACCCGGTTCGAGCTTGTCAGGATTCATCGCTAAACACATTGAACAACCAGGTTCGCGCCAATCAAATCCGGCATCCTTAAAAATAATATCCAAGCCTTCTTTTTCTGCTTCGAGTTTTACATGGTAAGAACCAGGAACAATCATTGCCCTTATTCCAGTTGCTACTTTTTTATCTTTAACAACATTTGCAGCTTCTCTTAAATCTTCAATACGCGAATTAGTACAAGAACCAATAAACACTGTGTTGATTGGAATTGATTTAATTTTCTCTCCACCAACAAGTCCCATATATTCGAGAGCGCGTCTAGCACTATCTCTTTCAGAATCATTTTTGAAACTATCTAAAGTCGGAACATTGCTATCGATCGAAACACTCATAGCAGGATTTGTACCCCAAGTTACATAAGGGAAAAGATCTTTTGCCTTAATTGTTATCTCTTTATCAAAGGTTGAATCAGTGTCACTTGCTAAAGATTTCCAATATTTAATAGCTTGATCAAACTCTTCACCCTTAGGTGCGTATTCACGACCACGTAAATATTCAAAAGTAGTTTCATCTGGAGCAACCAGACCTGCTCGTGCACCAGCTTCAATAGACATATTACATAAAGTCATTCTTCCTTCCATTGAAAGACCTCGAATAGCGGAACCGCGATATTCAATAATGTGACCGACTCCACCAGAAACACCAATATGATTAATTATTCCAAGTGCAATATCTTTAGATGTAACACCGGGTTCGAGATCGCCTTCGACATTTACTGCCATAGTTTTTGGCTTTTGTTGTGTCAAAGTTTGTGTAGCAAAAACGTGTTCCACTTCACTTGTACCAATACCAAAAGCAATAGACCCGAAAGCACCATGAGTAGCTGTATGGCTATCTCCACAAACAATTGTCATCCCAGGCTGTGTATAACCAAGCTCAGGACCAATTACATGAACAATGCCTTGATTTTTATTACCTAAACCGTAACAAGTAATACCAAATTCTTCGCAATTTTCTCCAAGGACATCCATCTGTTTCTTGCTAATAGGATCTTTAACAACAATTTCACCATTAACTTGGGGATCAGTAGGAACGTTATGGTCCATGGTTGCAATGGTCAAATCTGGTCGTCTAACTTTTCGATCAGCTAATCTCAATCCATCAAATGCTTGGGGTGAAGTAACTTCGTGAATTAGATGCAAATCGATATATAGAAGATCTGGCTCGCCACTAAGCTCACGAACAACATGTGCATCCCAGATTTTTTCAATAATATTTTTTGGCATAAGAAAAGTTTATCTTAATTGCTGTGATTGCGTCGATACGTGTTAGTACTACCAAGCACAACAGCCAACACGGAGATGAGAAAAAGGTAAATTAGCTCTTACGTATAGAAATAATCTCTACGTTAAAAGCTGAACGTGGTCCTTCAAATTTAACTTTGTCTTTAGGTTTCGCGCCCAAAATAACCTGCCCCATGGGAGAAGAAATAGAAAGAACATCAAATTCATCATGTTGTTCTTCAATTGATCCAACTAAATATGTTGTAGTCTCTTCGTCGCCTTCAATAAGGATTTCAACAATGGTACCTACCTGCACAGTATCACCAATCGCACTTTTTACAATTGTGGCATTTTTTAATAAAGATTCAAGCTCACGTACTCGAGCTGCATTTAGTCCTTGTGCATCTTTTGCTGCATGGTATTCACCATTTTCTTTTAAGTCACCATGTTCTCGAGCTTTTTCAATCATTAAAGCTAGATCCAAAATATTTTTTCCTGTACGAAACTCCAACTCCTCTTTGAGTCTGTCGTATGCTTCTTGTGTTAGTTCTTGATTTTCCATAACTCTATCCTAGTCGTGTTTTCTATTTACCTAATATATGGGACTAAACTCAATTAAGTAGACATCAAAAGTATCAGTAATTTATAAAATAGTGGGCTTGATGGGTATAAGTTTTGGTAAAGTGATGTAATTAAATTTGATGAAAGCGAAATTATGAATTCTTTGGATATAAAGGTATTACCTAATACCAAGACTAAAAGCGATGAAGAGCGCGAAGCTATTTTAGACGATCCTAGTTTCGGTACATATTTTACCGACAATATGGTGATTTCAAAATATGATGTTGAAAACGGATGGCATGATACTGAGATAAAAAAATATGAACCTTTGAGCCTAGATCCTTCAATGATGGTATTTCATTACGGACAAGCAATATTTGAAGGTTTAAAAGCGTATAGAACGCCAAGTGATGAACTTGTACTTTTTAGGGTTGAGGAAAATGCTAAAAGATTTAACCGTTCAGCAAAACGAATGGCAATGCCAGAAATTCCGCAAGAGTTATTTGTTGAGTCGATAAAAAAATTAGTTTCTATTGAAAATAGTTGGGTTCCGAAAAATGAAGGACAATCACTGTATTTAAGACCTTTTATGATTGCAAGTGAACAACATTTAGGATTGCGTGCTGCTAATGAATATTTATTTATGGTTATAGCATCACCAGTTAGCCCTTTCTTTTCCGCGGTGACTGGTGCAAGTGCGATTTCAGTTTATGCAACTAATGAATATGTTCGTGCAGTACAAGGCGGTACTGGTGAGGCTAAATGTTCGGGTAATTATGCTGCGAGTCTTTTAGCAAAAAAACTGGCTTTAGAAAAAGACTGCCAAGACATTTTGTGGCGCGATGCAAAAGAGGGAAAATATATTGAAGAATTGGGTACATCAAATATAGGATTTATAGAAAAATCTGATAATGGAAAAATAATATTGACAACTCCTGCATTATCTGGCTCGATACTTAAAGGTATTACTCGCGATAGCGTGATTCAAATTGCAAAAAACAGGGGATATGAAGTTCGTGAAGAAACCATGCTTTATTCAGATACAATAGAGAAGATCCGAAGCGGAAAAATATCAGAAGTGTTTTCAATCGGAACAGCAGTAACTATTGCACCAGTAGGTTTCATTATTGATCAAGATAATAAAACACAAGTTGGTGATGGTCTACCTGGTGAGATATCTATGTCTATTCGACAAGAATTAGTTGATATTCAATACGGTAAAATTCCAGATAAATTTACTTGGCAGACGAAAGTTAATTAAGGAAAAGATGAGTAAACATAATATTGCGGTAATACCTGGTGATGGTATTGGTATAGAAGTTATTGATATTGCAACAAAAGTATTAGAGGCTTCCGGTTTAGAATTCAAAAGTAAAACCTTTGATTTAGGTGGTGCTCGCTATCTTAAAGATGGTGAAATCCTAAGTGATGAAACTCTTGACAAGCTAAAAAATTATGAAGCTATCTTATTAGGTGCTGTTGGTCATCCTGATGTAACACCTGGTGTAATTGAACGTGGGTTATTATTAAAAATGAGATTTGATTTTGATCAATATATTAATCTTCGACCATTTATTTCTGATGTCTCACCAAGCGGCCAAAAAGTAGACATCATTTGTGTGCGAGAAAATACTGAAGGGCCTTATGTTGGCGAAGGTGGTGTTCTAAAGAAGGGCACAGTTGATGAAGTAGCAACTCAAGGATCTGTAAATACGAGAAAAGGTGTTGAACGCACAATACGTTATGCATTCGAGTTGGCGCGTGTGCGTGATAGAAAACATTTAACAATGGTGCATAAAATTAATGTATTGAATTATTCTGGTGATCTCTGGAATAGAACTTTTACCGAAGTGGCAAAAGAATATGATGATGTGAGTACTTCATACTGTCATATTGATGCAGCGTGTATATATTTTGTGCAAGATCCATCACGCTTTGACGTGGTAGTTACCGATAATTTATTCGGTGATATCCTCACCGATTTAGGTGGTGCTATATCTGGTGGAATTGGTAGAGCTGCAAGCGCAAATTTGAATCCAACTAGAACTACACCATCAATGTTTGAGCCTGTTCATGGTTCAGCTCCTGACATTGCTGGTAAAAATATTGCAGACCCTAGGGCTGCAATAACTTGTGCAGCTATGATGTGCGAATTTCTGGGTGAAACAGATATTGCAACAAAAATAAGTGATTCTGTTGAAAAAACTCTAGAATTTCAGGGTTCAACCACCGAAATTGGGGATGCTGTTATTTCATCTTTGAGCTGAATTTAGTTGTAGAATTGCTTATATGGGTACACAAGACTTTATAACACCAAATCCAATTGATCAGCCACGACATGAACAGAATATGCCAATAGATGTCGAAACGCCGGTACCTTCACATTGGCATCTAACACGTCCTGGTGATTCTTTAGAGAATCTGTCTTTAGATGATGACCTAACTCTGATTGGTAATATTGGTCCAGGCGGTGGTTTTGCGCTAACTCTCGTAAAGAAAATGCACAATCAAATTCATTTATTGCCACATGAACATATTCATGATGTTGAATCCTTATTGGGCGAGATTGCAATGCGTAGAGCTAGTTTTTTCACAAGAGCACCTATAAAGAGTGATGTTGAATTTGCACTCAAAATCTTTAGCTATGACAAAATTGCTACAAAAGGTGAAGAAAAATGGAGAGTAGCTCTAGTTCATGATTGTGGTCATAATGAACATCGTCGACGTCAGATTGTAAATAGTATTCCAGTACAGGTAATTGGTGGAACTTTTCAAGACCTAGAAGAACATGTCGACTCTTGGTGGAAACAATTGCAAAAGTTCATATAGATCCTTATACTTCACTGCATTTAGAATGATGGAGATAAGTCGCTAGAATAGAAATATGTCTTCACAACCTCGTTTAAGAATTGCACCTTCACCAACCGGCCAACTCCATGTCGGTACTGCAAGAACAGCACTTTATAATTATCTTTATGCACGCCATATAGGTGGCCATTTTGCTATGCGTATCGAGGATACGGATGTTGAGCGTTCTAAAAGGGAACATGCAGATGCATTTTGCGACATGTTGCGATGGATGGGAATTGACTGGGATGGCGATATTATTTATCAGTCTGATCGTTTTACTCTATATCGAAAAGCTATTGATTCTTTATTAGAACAAAATCTAGCGTATGAATGTTTTGAAACACAAGAAGAATTAGAAGCTATAAATATTGAACGTAAGGCTAATAAATTAGCGCCAGGGTACGATGGCAGTGCAAAAAATCTGACCGAAGAACAAAAACAAGTTTTTCGTGATGCTGGTCGAAGTAGAACAGTTCGTTTTGCGACACCCAGCGAAGGGATTAGTGAATTTATTGATGCAATACGTGGAACTGTGAAAGTACAATGGTCCTCAGTTAGCGATTTTATAATCGAACGAAGCGATGGTACTCCAACTTTCTTCTTGGCGAATGCTGTAGATGATATAGATATGGGGATTACACATGTTATTCGTGGCGATGACTTGATTGACTCTACTCATCGTGTATTGGCTTTAAGGCGAGCACTTGGTAATAGTGAACAGCCGTTTTATGCACACACACCTATGATTCTCGCTACTGACAAATCGAAATTATCAAAGAGACATGGTGCAGTTTCTTTGGAAAGTTATAAAGACTTAGGTTATTTGCCAGCTGCAATGGTGAATTATTTAGCACTTTTGGGTTGGGCTCCAGGAGATGACCGTGAAATAGTTTCTTTAAAAGAAATGGTTGATGAATTCGACGTAGAACACGTAAATCATTCTGGCGCTATTTTTGATATTAAGAAACTTGAGTGGATGAATGGCGAATATATCCGCAAGACAAACTTGGAAGAACTGATAGCTACGGTTGAACCTAGCGCAAAATTTAAATACGG